>DASZUY010000310.1:0-6593 GCA_035547495.1 Parafilimonas sp.
TGCATTAGCGCAAACTTTCTATCTCGTTAATCACATGTATTATCAAACTACTGAGTTAATGCGGGCGGAATTTTTAATAATTGCGCTGGTAGGTTGTTTTACTATGCTTGCGTTTTCGTTTATGTTGCAAAGATGGAACGCTGCATCATGGCTGCGTATACTCGGTTATCATTCACTAAATATTTATGTAATGCATGTAATGATTGCTGCGTTTGTAAGAATATTTCTTACGCATGTTGCAGGCATTCACAATCCTTTTATCATATTAATATCGTGCATTATAATCGGTGCAATTCTGCCTGTAATAATTTATAATTTGCTTATTCGTGATAATATTTTGTGGTTCTTGTTTACTTATAAAAGAAAATACAAGAAACAACCTAAACCGTCCGAAATAAATATTGTGCCCACCACAGTACAGACCATGTAAGTTTTAAGAATAAGAAGGTTTAGCTTACGAGCTTTTAATAATTGTCTTCATTCAGTTTTTATTTCGATTTTAATGAATGAATAATATTTTTACATGCGCCATACTTAAACAATGCAGATATTAATCGGAATTATATTTCACTTTATTGGCGGTTTTGCTTCTGGCAGTTTTTATGTGCCATACAAGAAAGTAAAAGGTTGGTCATGGGAAAGTTACTGGATTGTTGGTGGTTTATTTTCATGGCTGATTGTTCCGCCAATTGCTGCATGGCTTACCATTCCAAATTTTTCAAACATCATTGCTCAAACAAGTGCTTCTGTTTTTTGGTGGACATATTTTTGGGGCATTCTTTGGGGCATTGGCGGATTAATGTATGGCTTGGGAATGCGGTATCTTGGAATGAGTCTCGGCAATTCTGTATTGCTTGGTTTTACGTCTGCATTTGGCGCGCTCGTTCCATCAATCTATTACAACTTTCATCCGGAGCCAGGCAAAACAACTTTTAATGATTTGCTTACAACATCGTGGGGTCGCATTGTGCTTGCTGGTATTGTTTTATGTTTAATAGGAATTGTTATTTGCGGTCGCGCAGGTATATTAAAAGAGAAAGAATTATCTGAAGAAAAAAAGAAAGAAAGCATTAAAGAATTCAATCTCGTAAAAGGGTTGATTGTTTGCATCATCTCCGGAATTTTAAGTGCCTGTTTTAATTACGGAATTGAAGCCGGTTCTTCAATGGCAGAAACAGCAAATAATTTATGGAAGGCGGCACATCCAACCGAAACAATAAATTTTTTATATCGCAACAATGTAATTTATGTAGTGTTGTTGTGGGGCGGACTTACAACAAACTTTGTTTGGTGCATGTTTTTAAATGCACGCAATAAAACGTTTAGCGATTATACAAACCGCAAAACGAATCTTGCAAGAAATTATTTATTCTCTGCACTCGCAGGCACAACATGGTTTCTGCAATTTTTCTTTTACGGAATGGGTGAAAGCAAATTAGGTAATGGCGCCAGCAGCTGGATATTGCACATGGCATTTATTATTTTGGTTGCAAACATGTGGGGTTTTGCGTTGAAGGAATGGAAAGGTGTAGCATCAAAAACAAATACAACAATTGTTATTGGTGTAATTACAATTATTTTGTCAGTTGCATTGGTTGGTATTGGAAATGCAATGAAATGATTTGGGTTAATAATAAAACTATAAGGTTAAAAGAATAAAAGTTTTTATAATTATGAATGCTGAAAAAACAGACGTTGCTTATAATTCATCTTCAGCCGTCAGAAGTTTTAAACATGTTTCTTATTTGTGGGATGAAAAGCAAGCTGCAGAACTTGCAGGCGATGAAGTAGCGTTGCTTGTTTATCGTTCAAACTTACTTGGTGCTGATTTGCGGTTAACAAATTATGGTGGCGGTAACACATCTTGTAAAGTGATGGCGAAAGATCCGCTTACAAACAAAGACGTTGAAGTAATGTATGTGAAAGGAAGCGGTGGAGATTTAGGCACGATGAAACGCAGCGGTCTTGCCGCTTTATATGTTGATCGTTTACGCAGTTTAAAAAAAATATATCGTGGTATTGAGCATGAAGATGAAATGGTGGCATTATTCAATCATTGCATTTATGATCTGAATTCAAAAGCGCCCTCAATAGATACGCCGCTGCATGGCTTTCTTCCATTCAAACATATTGATCACTTACACCCCGATGCAGCTATTGCAATTGCTGCAGCAAAAGATGGAAAAAAAATTACACAGCAATTATTTAACGGAATAATTGGTTGGGTTGAATGGCAACGTCCCGGTTTTGATTTGGGCTTAAAACTTCAGCAACAAATTGATGAAAACCCAAACCTGCGCGGTATTATGTTGGGATCGCATGGATTGTTTACGTGGGGGAATACCGCATATGAAAGTTACATAAACACACTCGAAGTAATTGAACGTTGTGCGCAATATCTTGAAGATAACTATGGAAAGAAACGTGCAGTATTCGGCGGACAAAAAATTCAATCATTAAATAAAGAAGAGCGATTAAAACAAGCTGCAACACTGGCACCAATACTTCGTGGCTTTTGTTCTTCACAAACAAAAATGATTGGACATTTTACTGATGATGATCGAGTGCTTGATTTCATCAACTCAAATGATTTAGAAAGATTAGCGCCGATGGGTACAAGTTGCCCTGATCATTTTCTGCGAACAAAAATTTCACCGCTGGTTTTAAATCTTACCGCCGATGAAAACATCAGCAATACAAATTCAATAAAAGAAAAACTGGCGCCGCAGTTTGAAGCATACAGAAAAATGTATGCTGATTATTACAACAATTGCAAACATGCAAATAGTCCTGCAATGCGTGATGCTAACCCCGTTGTGATTTTATATCCAGGCGTTGGAATGTTTACTTTTTCAAAAGATAAACAAACTGCACGTGTCGCATCTGAATTTTATATCAATGCAATTAACGTAATGAAAGGTGCTGAAGCAATCAGCGAGTACACATCGTTGCCGCGACAAGAAGCATTTAATATTGAATATTGGTTGTTGGAAGAAGCGAAGCTTCAACGCATGCCTAAACCAAAAACGTTAAGCGGTTGCATTGCATTAATTACAGGAAGTGCTGGTGGAATTGGAAAAGCCATTGCAAAAAAGTTTGCGGAAGAAGGTGCTTGTGTTGTGATCAATGATATTAATGAAGAAAGAATGAAAGGCGCGATGGATGAATTCCAAAAACAATTTGGAAAAGATACAGCGGCTTCAACATTGCTTGATGTAACCAATAATGAAACTATCGAAAATGCATTTACTGAAGCAGCGCTTGCATTTGGCGGAGTTGATATAGTTGTAAACAATGCTGGCATCAGCATTTCAAAACCAATCAGCGAACACTCGATTGAAGATTGGGATAAGTTGTATGATATTTTGGTGAAGGGACAATTTCTTGTTTCAAAACAGGCAATAGAAATTATGCGAAAGCAAAATATGGGTGGAGATATTATAAATATTGTTTCGAAGAATAGTGTTGTATCAGGTCCAAACAATGCAGCTTATGGAAGCGCAAAAGCAGCACAGGCGCATCTTTCAAGATTGCTGGCAGCAGAATTAGGCAATGATAAAATTCGTGTGAACAGTGTAAATCCTGATGCTGTTATTGCAGGCAGTAATATCTGGGCAGGTGGTTGGGCAGAAGGTCGTGCAAAGGCTTATGGAATCTCTGTTGATGAACTTCCTGCATATTATGCAAAGCGAACCTTATTAAACGAAACAATTCTTCCAGAAGATATTGCTAATGCATGTTTTGTTTTTGTAAGCGGTTTGCTGAATAAATCGACCGGCAATACTTTAAATGTTGATGGAGGAATTGCGATGGCGTTTTTGAGATAATTTGTTAGCTAAATCGATCTAATATCCGTATATATAAACTATATAAAAAGATTATTTTGTTCCAAAATCTTGCTTATGAGAAAAATAATACTCTTCATTATTCTTATGCTGAATGCATTTTTTTTAAAGGCACAAGTAACCAAAGGTCTTATTGCATATTATCCTTTTGATGGCAATACGCGTGACAGTAGTGGCAAGCATAATCACGGTACCGGTTATGATCTTACTCCAACTACAGATAGGTTTGGCAATGCCAATCATGCATATTTATTTAATGGAACAAGCAGTTATGTGCTTATTCCTAACTCAACAAGTTTGCAATCGCCAGGCATAAATAATCGTATAACCCAAACTGCATGGATCTATTTAAATGGTTTGAGTTTAACAGGCTCTGCAGACTTTGGCCCTGTAACCATGAAATCTTCTGCTGCAGATAACAGTTTTATGTATCGTATGGGTGTGAATATGACCGCTGTTTTTGCAAGCTATAATAACTGGAATATTGGAAGCGGCGGCGGATTTAATTTCAATTTGCACCAGTGGTATTTTATTGCTACTTCTTTTGATGGCGACACAGCTAAAACATGGGTAAACGATTCGTTGGTTGGTATTTCTTTGCTGAACACTTCCATACCTGTTGATAATCTCAATCTAACAATTGGTATTGATTTGCCCGGCATCGTAGAACATTTCAACGGCATTATTGATGAAGTAAGAATTTATAATCGTGAATTAACAAAGAAAGAAATTGATTCGCTTGCAAACCCAATTCCTACTATATCATGCCCTGATAAATCAATGAAAGAAGGCAACAGTGGAACTACAGCAATGAAGTTTAATTTAAAACTTGATCAACCTTACAATAAGGTTGTTTCAATTAAATGGAAAACTGTTGATAGTACCGCAAAATCAGGCAGCGATTATGTTTCAGCAAATGGAACTGTAAATTTTCAACCAGGTCAAACATTAAAAACGATCACAGTGCAGATATATGGTGATAAGGTCATAGAAAAAAATGAGGTCTTTAAAATTGTTTTAAGCAATCCACAAAATGCTTTTCTGGGAAATAAAATTGCAATTGGAAAAATTCTTAATGATGATTCTACACACGCCGGCGTTGTCTCTGATTTTAGCTTGAATAAAAAGAATAATGAATTTTCAATTACTGCTTATCCTGTACCTGCCAAAGATTTCATCACTCTAAATATTCAGAATAAAACACGAAGCATAAAAATTATTGTTACTAATACAGATGGAAAAATTATTTGGCAGCAACAAAATATTGCAGAAGATAAAATAAATATTCCACTGCAAAATGTTCCGGCAGGCATCTATACAGTTACAGTAATAGATGCAAATAATAATATTCAATCAATAAAAATTGTAAGAGCAGAATAATTTCTTATCGCCAGGTTTTACATTTTATAAAGTAATTTCTGCTTAGCAATACTTATATTGTTACTCTTAGTAGGTTCATTTTACGATGAACCTAATTTGCATATAGCCTGTTTAAAAAGATTGCATATGAAAATTGAAAAATATAAAGTAGATGAGCATAACAATAAGTTGCTTAAAGAACATAAGAGCAAATTTGATTTTATTGCAAGTGAAATTGAGAATGTAAATAAAGTTTTAGAAAAATTAATTGCATTTCAAATTGCAGTTCCTTCTTGGGCTTTAGGAAGCGGTGGTACCCGATTTGGAAGGTTTAGCATTGGCGGTGAACCGCGTAACCTCGAAGAAAAAATTGAAGACATTGGTTTGCTGCATGCTTTAAATAAATCAAGCGGTGCAATTTCTTTACACATTCCGTGGGATATTCCATCAAACGCATCAAACATTAAAACTTTAGCTGCACAATACAATTTGAAGTTTGATGCAATGAATTCAAATACTTTCCAGGATCAGCCCAATCAAAAATTGAGTTACAAGTTTGGTTCAATGCAACATGTAAATAAAGATGTGCGCAAACAGGCAATTGATCACAACATCGAAGTAATTAAATATGGAAAAGAAATTGGCTCAAACGCGCTCACAGTATGGCTTTCAGACGGTTCATGTTTTCCAGGTCAGTTAAATTTTCGTAAAGCATTTCAAAACACTTTAGAAAGTTTGCAGCAAGTTTATTCAGCATTGCCAAGCGATTGGAAAATCTTCGTTGAATACAAAGCGTACGAACCTAATTTTTATTCAACAACGGTGGGAGATTGGGGACAATCATTTTTATATGCAAGCAAGTTAGGAGAGAAGGCTTATACATTGGTTGATCTTGGTCATCATCTTCCAAATGCAAACATTGAGCAAATTGTTTCTTTGTTATTGATGGAAAAAAAGTTGGGCGGTTTTCATTTTAATGATAGTAAATATGGCGATGATGATTTAACGGTTGGCAGTATAAAACCTTACCAGTTATTTTTAATTTTTAATGAATTAGTGGAAGGAATGGACGCACGCAATATGAATCACGCAAAAGATCTTGCATGGATGATTGACGCGAGTCATAACGTGAAAGATCCATTAGAAGATTTGTTGCAATCTGTTGAAGCCATTATGATAAGTTACGCACAGGCGCTGATCGTTGACAGAAAAAAATTATCAGATGCACAAAACAATAACGACGTTGTGACTGCACAGGAAATTTTGCAAAATGCTTTCAGAACAGATGTGCGTGCACTTGTTGCGGAAGCGAGACTAAGAAACGGCGGCGCTTTAAAGCCAATAGATATTTATCGTAATGAAAAGGTGAGAGAAAATCTAATTAAACAA
>DASZUY010000311.1:0-4088 GCA_035547495.1 Parafilimonas sp.
ATAAAGCGCAGTTCATCCAATGAAAATCTGAAGATCATTCAGCTTTTCGATGTATTGGATAAAATGAAAGAATACGATGAGAATGCTTTATTAAAAAAGTTATCTCCCATAACAAAACCACAACTTGCAAATTTAAAAGCGCATTTATATAAGCAGGTGCTGGCAAGTCTGCGACTTTTAAAAACAACTGTAAACATCGATTTGCAGTTGAGTGAATTGCTTGATCACGCACGTGTGTTGTATAATAAAGGATTAAAACTGCAAAGTTTTAAAATGCTGGAACGTGCAAAGGAACTTGCAAAAGCAAATCATAAATATAATTTTTTAGCGCAGGTAATTTCACTCGAAAAGAAAATTGAAACTTTACATATAACACGCAGCTCACTTGAAAAAACAGAATTGCTTGCAACGGAAGCGGAGGATATTAGCGGGCACATTGAACGCGTAATAAAACTTTCAAATCTTGCCTTATTGTTATACCGTTGGTATGTTCAAAATGGTTATGCAAGAAACAAAGAAGATGAGAAGGGTGTTAATGAATATTTTAAACAGATGCTGCCGCCGCATCCTGAAAACATCACAGATTTTTACGAGCGATTGTATTTATATCAAAGCTATTGCTGGTATGCATTTATTCGTCAGGATTTTTTACAATATTATCGTTACAGCCAAAAATGGATTGATCTTTTCGAAGCTGAACCAAATATGGTAAATGTTGAAACGGGTCACTATGTAAAAGGCATGCACACATTATTAAATGCACTTTTCAACCTGCGTAATTTTCAACAGTTCCAGGTAACATTAAAAAAGTTTATCAAGTTTTCGGATACATCGGCCGCAAATACAAATGATAATTTTCGCGTTCACACATTTGTTTATATAAGTGCTGCAAAAATTAACTGGCATATAATGACAGGCACTTTTAAAGAGGGACTTGCATTAATTAATGGTATTGAAAAAGGTTTGGAAGAATACTCTTTGTACATTGACAGGCATCGCATTCTTGTTTTTAATTACAAAATTGCAACGCTGTATTTTGGAAATGGTGATTACGAACGTTGCATAGATTACCTGCAAAAAATAATGAATGATAATGTAAACCTTCGCGTAGATCTTCAGTGTTATGCAAGGTTGCTGCATTTGATGGCGCATTATGAATTAGGAAATGATGTACTCATGGAATCGCTGATAAAATCTGTGTATCGCTTTATGTCGAAAATGCAAAACTTAACGGTGGTTGAAAAAGAAATATTTAAGTTTTTGCGCAATTCATTCAAGGTTTCGCCAAAGCTTTTAAAACCTGAGTTTGAAAATTTCTTAAACAATATTAAACATCTTGAAAGAAACCGTTACGAAACGCGTGCCTTCGCTTATCTTGATGTTATCTCATGGGCTGAAAGTAAGATCTACGGCAAATCAATGAGCCAGGTTATGCAGGAAAAATATCGCAACAGTAAAAAGAGAAATCAACCCAAAGCGGTGTTAGTCTGATCATTTAATAGTCAGATAGCTCTCAGCCGTCAGACTTTGCTACACTCGCACAAACGGATTATACTTTTTTTCATGACCGATGGTAGTTGGTTCACCATGACCTGGATAAACAATTGTTTCATCCGGTAAAGTATAAAGCTTTTCGCGAATACTTTTATAAAGTATTTGTTCATCTCCGCCAGGCAAATCAAAGCGGCCAATACTTTCATTAAACAAAACATCACCACCAATCAAAAAGTCTTGTGCTTTGCAATAAAAGCAAATGCTCGCCGGCGAATGACCCGGCGTGAATAATATTTCAAGCACATCATCACCTAAAAATATTTTATCACCTTCATCTATAAAATGCAATGGTCCTTTATAATTCGTAAAACCTAATCCATACATATTGCCCGCTGCAGGCGCAAACTCTAAAACTGTTTGTTCACCTTTATGAATATATAATTCCAAACCATAATTTTTATGCACCCATTCATTTCCAAAAACATGATCTAAATGACAATGTGTGTTCAATAGTTGAATGGGTTTTATATGGTTGTTTGATATGAAATTTTTGAACGTATTTTCTTCTTCCGTAAAATAAAAGCCCGGGTCAATAATAAGCGCTTGCTGTTTTTCGTTCGTCAACAAATAAGTATTCTCTGCGAGCGGATTGAATGTGAAAAAATCTATTTTTATCATAGGAGTTTTTACAAGTTCTTTACAAGTTATTATGCTAATTTTAAGATTTTAAACGTATATGGTAACAACACATCTGAGAAAAGGAATTGTTTTTGGAATGTCTTTGCTGCTCTTACCCTTTATTATTTCTGCACAAGTTAACACCGTTGAATTTGGAAAAAATCGCGTTCAATATAAAAAATTCAACTGGAAATTTTACCAAAGTAAAAACTTTAATATCTATTTTAATGAAGGCGGACTTGAACTTGCGAAATATGTAACTCAAGTTGCCGAAGAAGAGCTTGATTCAATTGAAAATGCTGTTGACTATTCTTTGCAAAGACGTGCAACAATTATTTTGTATGATAATTATGAAGATTATAAAAGCAGCAATATTGGTTTGGGAATTGACTGGCAAAACGCCGGCGGTTTGACTAAACTCGTAAACAGTAAAATTCCTTTATTCTTTGATGGTAACCACAACACGCTGCACATAAAAGTGCGCGAAGGCATTGCAAAAATTTTGGTTGATAATATTTTATTTGGTGATGATTTAGGAGAGTTTGCCAGTAACCAGGCTTTGCTTGATTTACCACAATGGTTAACCGATGGATACATTGAATATGTTGCACAAAACTGGAGCGCTGAAGATGATGATGCATTAAAGAATGTAATTCTCAGCGGAGATTATAATAATTTTTACCAGTTTGCTTTTGATAAACCAACGCTTGCCGGTCACGCATTTTGGTATTATATCGCAAGAAAATATAAACCGCAAAACGTTACTTACTTTTTATATCTGGCAAGACTATATAAAAATTTGAACACAGCATCAGAAAGAATTTGCAAAAAGAAATTCAAATATGTACTGCAGGATTTTATGAATGATGAGCAGGAGCTGTATGTAGCAGATATAAAAGGCAGGCGCAATGCACCGCGGGGTAAACTCGCTGTTGTGGAAGACATCACCAAAAGTGATTATTATCATTTCGCCGCCAATCCAAATCCAAAAAATAATTCTTATGCAGTGGTGCAATTCACCAAAGGCGTATATAAAGTAAAATACTACGATAATTTGTATGATGAAAAAACGTTGCTTGATTATGGTGTACGCACTATAAAAGGTGATATGAATCCTAACATGCCGATTCTTGCATGGGATGGAAAAGGTTCACGTTTATTATGCATTTATACGCAGGAAGGAAAAACCTACATGTTTGTGTATGATGTTATCGCAAACATCAAAAGATTTAAACAAGAGATAGAAGGCTTTGATCAGATACTCGATGCAGGATTTATTTTTAATGCCAACACTTTGCTGCTAAGTGCAGTTAAAAATGGTCATTCAGATATTTTTACATTACGTATTGATAATGGTCAAACAAAACAAATAACGAATGATGTGTATGATGATCTCGATCCAACATTTGTTTCTTTTCCAAACAGGTTAGGTATCATATTCGCATCAAACAGACCCGGTATAAACGCGCCAAACACTGATACATCCTTACCAAGCAGAAATCATTTTAATATTTTTCTTGCAGATATAAATAACAACAGCGAATTCAGGCAAATAACACAACTCACCAATATGAAATATGGTGATGCACGTTACCCAATGCAGTACAATCAAAATCACTTCACATTTGTTAGCAATGAAAACGGAATTAATAACAGGTGGGCGGGATTTTTTACAACACAAAATGGCGGCATCGATACACTATATTATATAGGTGATGAAATTTTACATAATCCTGTTCCGAAGGACATGGATTCAACATTGCGTGCATGGAACAAACAACAGCCAGACAGCATTAGCTATTTTAAAGTTTACCAGGATAGCACTTACACATTTCCCATTACCAATTATCAAAGCAGTTTAATTGAAACAAGGGTTGCAGGAAATAATGACCAGGTAAGTGAAGTGAGGCAGGAAG
>DASZUY010000312.1:0-13093 GCA_035547495.1 Parafilimonas sp.
TAGCGCCGTGGGTTCTATTATTTCTTATTCCAACTGTTACCATGCGAAGTTTAGCCGATGAATATAAAGCCGGCACATTCGAGCTTTTAAAAACGTTGCCGCTTACTTCGTCGCAAATCGTTTGGGGAAAATTCTTTGGTGCATTATTAATTGTATTGCTTGCTTTAATTCCCACAACCATTTATGCATTTTCATTACAACATTTAAGCGCAGCCGGGGGCATTGATGTTGGTGCAACCGTTGGCAGTTATATTGGTTTGTTCTTGTTGGGTGCTGTTTTTACTTCTGTAAGTTTATGTGCGAGCAGTTTTACAAATAATACAGTTGTTGCATTCATTAGCGGCGCATTTGTTTGTTTGATTTTATATACAGGTTTTGATGCTTTAAGCCAATTGCCATTTTTTGCAAACGGATGGGATTATTATGTGCAAATGCTCGGCATAAATTTTCATTATAAAAATATAAGCAGGGGTGTAATTGATGTGCGTGATATGATTTACTTTTTTGCGATCATTCTTTTTTTTATTGCAATCACTAAAAGAAATATTGAGTTGAGATAATTAATGCGTGCGAACAAAAAAATATCAGCTAAAAAAAATGCATGGCTTCTTTTCCTTGTTGTGTTGATCGCGATAATTTATGCGTCCACACTATTGCGTTATCAAATTGATCTAACAGCGGAAAAGCGTTTCAGCTTAAATGAATCCACAAAAAAATTATTATCAAATCTCGATTCAACCGTAAACATTACTGTTTTTCTTACAGGTGATCTGCCTGCTGATTATAAAAAATTAAGCATCGCAACAAACGATTTGCTTTCTGAGTTTCGCGACATCAGTCACAATTATGTTCGTTTTCATTTTGAAAAGCCTGGCGAAAATCTAAACGATAGCGATAGAAATCGTTTGTATGATAGTTTGCAAAGACTCGGCGTTGTGTTCGAACAAAACACCGATGTAACTGCATCAAATGAAAAAGCAACGCAACAATTAATTATTCCTTCTGCAATCGTTCAGTTTGGAAATTATCGACCGTTTGCAATTGATCTGCGCAGCAGCAGAACAATTTTTAAAAATTATAATGTAGTGAATGATGAGCCGCAGGAAGACAAAGAAGCAACACTGAATTCTGCAGAGGCTTTACTTGAATATAAATTTGCAAATGCAATTGATAAGCTCACACGAAAAGATGTTCCAACGATTGCTTATTGTTTGGGTAATGGTGAAGCAGGTCCGCAAAATGTAAACGATGTTATTCAAAGCTTGCGCAACGATTATCGTCTCGCCATTTTTGATTTGAAGCAATCTTATCCTGATCCATCACTCATCAATACTTTATTAATTGTAAAGCCAACAAAACCATTTACTGATGAAGACAAATTAAAACTCGATCAGTACGTAATGCATGGCGGAAAAGTTATTTGGTGTATTGATAAATTGTATGCGGAATTAGATAGCTTAATGCGCAGCCAGGCAGACTTTGTTGCATTTGATCGCAACTTAAATCTTGATGATATTTTGTTTCGTTATGGTGTGCGCATCAATGGAAATCTTGTGCAGGATTTGAATTGCAGTAAAATTCCATTGGTAACAGGTTATAATGCAGATGGCAGTCCGCGCATGCAACGTTTCCCATGGCCTTACTATCCGTTTCTTTCACCACCAAACAATAATATTGTTTCAAAAAATTTAGATCGTGTATTATCTATTTTTCCTTCGAGCATTGACACGATAAAAGCGCCGGGAATTAAGAAAACAATTTTGCTTGCAACAGATACATCGAGCCGAATGCTAAGTTCGCCTGCGATTGTGAGTTTGAAAAAAATCATGGATGAAATAAGCCAGGATAATTTTTCAAGCTATGATCAGCATTATATTCCTGTTGCTGTTTTGCTTGAAGGAAAATTTAGTTCACTTTATGCAAACCGTTTAACACAGGATGTAAAAGACTCTGTGAGCAAGGCTTTGGGAAAACCTTTTGCAGCAAGTAATTCAACCGATACCAAACAAATTGTAATGAGTGATGCAGATATTGTAACAAACGAGGTAACTGAAACAGGTGGTCCATTGCCGATGGGAGAGTTGCCGTTTGAAAATTATCGTTTTGCAAACCGCGAGTTCTTTTTGAATTGTATTGATTATTTAACCAGCACCAGCGGAATATTCGAAAGCCGTAATAAAGATTTTACATTAAGATTACTGGATAGAAAAAAAGTTGCAGATCAGAAATTAAGCTGGCAACTCATCAATATTGCTATACCCATAATACTTATCATTTTGTTTGGTGTAGTCTATCAGTGGAAAAGAAAAAACAGTTTTGGAACGTAATATTGCGCTGCATGTCTCAACAAACAATCACCTATATCGTATTCGGCGCCGCGCTATTATTAGCGCTTATTTTCGATCTTGGTTTATTAAGCAAAAAAAATAAAGAAGTAACTATTAAAAAAGCAATGCAGCAAACCATTTTTTGGGTCGTACTTGCTTTGGCTTTTTTTGTTTTTGTTTGGATTGAAGATGGCAAACAACCTGCACTCGAATACATCAGCGCTTATTTAATGGAGTGGAGTTTAAGTATTGATAATATTTTTGTTTTTATTCTCATCTTCACCTCGTTCGCCGTTAAAAAAGCATACTACTCGCGTGTGCTGCTCATCGGAATTTTAATGGCGATTGTGTTTCGTGTTATATTTATAACAGTCGGAGTTGCGTTGGTACATAAGTTTGAATGGATACTCTATATTTTCGGCGTGTTTCTTCTTTACACAGGTTATAAAATGTTTGTTTCAAAAGATGATGAGCAATTCAATCCTGAAACATCGAAAGCCTACAAATTTGTAAGACGAATTTTTCCAATAACGATGAGTGATGGCGGCGGTAAATTTTCCATCATTCAAAATGGCAAGCGTGTTTATACAACTTTATTTATTGTTGTAATGATGCTGGCAAGTATTGATCTGGTATTTGCTTTAGATTCTATTCCTGCCGTGATGGGAATCTCGAGAGATAAAATGGTGATCTATACTTCGAACATTTTTGCTGTGCTTGGTTTACGCAGTTTATTCTTTTTATTAAGAGGCGCCGTAAACAAATTTGAATATTTACAACAAGGAATTGCAATTGTTTTAATTTTTATTGGGCTAAAAATGCTTGCTGCAAAATGGTTTGATGAATGGTTCAACACCAATATACAAATATTTATTTCGCTCGGCGTGATTATAGTTTGTATAACAACTTCTATATTATTATCAATCGCAAAAAATAAACGAACTGCAAAACTTCAGAGTAAAAATCAGCATTCTTTATAAACTAAAGTGAATTGCAAAAGATGATGTATGAGTTTACAACGAATTCAAAAATTTAATCAACTTATCTCTGTCTGTTTTATTAAGATTCATAAATTGATCTTTAGATTTTTTTGCTTCACCATCATGCCATAAAATAGCTTCCTCAATTGTTCGCGCTCTGCCGTCATGCAAATAAAAAGCGGTACCATTTGTTTTTGGAAATAATCCAATTCCCCACAGCGGCATTGTGCGCCATTCGCTGCCTGTTGCTAAATAATCAGGACGGCCATCAGCTAAACCATCACCCATATCATGCAATAATAAATCTGTGTAAGGATGTATGCGCTGATTAGACAATTGCGGCGTTGTTAAATCAACACCAGTTTGTATAGTTGGAATATGGCATTTCGCACATTGAATTTGCGTGAATATTTTTTCACCCGCCTGCACATCAGGATCGGTGACATTTCTTCTTGCAGGCACCGCTAATGTTTTTACATAAAACGCAACTGCATTTAAAATGCTGTCCGGCAATTCAGGATCATCGTTGCGTTTATCATCCTGCAATTCACCATCGCTACTTTCTTTTGGTGCTACATAATTCGTTACACCCATGTCTTGCTGATAAGCAAACGCCGCCTGGTGTAAAATATTTATCGTGTTTGCTTTCAAACCAAATCTTCCTAAATCTTCTTTTT
Organism: Parafilimonas sp.; assembly: GCA_035547495.1. Lineage (GTDB taxonomy): Bacteria > Bacteroidota > Bacteroidia > Chitinophagales > Chitinophagaceae > Parafilimonas. Next base: position 3,985 of record DASZUY010000312.1, read on the forward strand.
TGCTTAATGTATCGTAGATATAATTAGGCTTTCCGCTAATACCATCGCCATCCTTATCATCAGCATCTGCAAAAGAAAGAATGGTGCTTTCAGGAATATCTTCTAACAAACCCAAACCAAAAACAGGCGGCGCCATGCGCGGCGAAATATTATACACTGCTGGCAAAGGAATATATGGATTGACAATTGTGTATGTTGGCTTTCTTAGTGTAACGATTGTGCCATCAGGATAGGTAACAGGCACATCAGTATACGTAATGTTTACATGCGCTTCAGGTGTTGAACTGAATACAGATTGATCTTGTAACTGAAAACCAAAACCAGGAATACTAAGTGGTGCACCGGTTGCATCTTCACCAGGCAAACTCACACGAATTAAAAGTGATGAATTGTTGAAACCCGCTGTGGGCGTGCCTTTGCCATCGTTGTGATGACAGGATATGCAACTAACATTATTAAAGATCGGACCAAGACCGCTATGCACCGGCGCTGGTGCTGATACAAAAGTTTGTTCAAAAGATGCATCACCTAATTCATGCACTTGCAGGTCTCTTGTGCTTAATCCGTCAACAGGATGCGTAAATGCTTTTGATGTTGCATCAAAAATTGTTGCAGCTCCACCGCTTAAACGATCATCATATCCATCATCCGGGAATTCATAAGCTTTATTACAACGGATAATTGCAAATACAATAACACCAAGAAACAATATTATTTTTATTTTTTTCATAATTTAAAATTCAAAATCATTTTCAACTCATGCCAAATACTTTTACTCAATTGCATATTCAATTAATCTTTGCTGTTAGGTTTAGAAATGCGCTTATTAAAAAAGAATGGAATGAGAGGTTGCATCAATATATCACGGGTATTTTCCAGGCGAATAATCATAAGATGATTCAAATAAACAGTATGCCGGACCATGTGCACATATTGATTGGTTTGAGACCACATCAATCTATTTCCTCTATTGTTCAAAATGTGAAAGCAGAAAGCAGCAAATGGATAAAAGCGGAAAAGCTTTCTTCTTCTTTTGCCTGGCAAGAAGGCTATGGTGCATTTTCTTATTCCAAAAGTCATTTGCAAAATGTTATTCGTTATATACAAAATCAGGAAGCGCATCATGCGAAGCAAACATTCCTTGACGAATACAGGCGTTTTCTGAAAGCGTTCGCAATTGAATATGATGAGCAATATATTTTTAAAGAGCCTGAATAATTTTTGTTCCGTTAGGAACATTTCGCTGGTAGAAAATTACTCAGGTTAAACGAAGCGTTCCGAAGGAACGCGTGGTTTCTATTGCCGTTTATTCTACCGACCAGTTGCTCCTATGGAGCATTTTATTCTTCATTAATCTTTTACCTGTTGCTGAATAAATGGAATCAATTCTTCTTCCAATGTTTCATCTAATGTGTTCACCGCATCCATTGTTTGCTGTATTTGAGAACGCTGATCTATGATCGCTTTTTCAAAAGGTTCTGTGATGTTATCAAAAGAATTTATTGCAGTAGTTATCTGCGATCTTATTTTATTGTCGAGCGATTTATTTCTTAAACTTACAAGCGTTGAAATTCCGCTGCTTCCATTTCTTCCAACATACACCGTTTGTAAACCGGTAATATTATTTTTAAAATCTGCAGTTGAGTTTCCGCTGTATGGCGACTCAACAATTTTAGGATCTCTTGCATCAAAAGGCTCTTTCATTTTTCCTTCGCCAACTTCTTCACATATATCTTGCATGGCACCAACAATCGCCATAAATAAATCTTGTTTACTCGTATAAACCGTACTTCCATTGCCTGCTGTTTGCACTTGTTGTGCAAAATTGGTCGGTGCTTCTGTCCAGCTTGCATTAATGGAGTTACAAATGTTGACAATATCAATCGTTGCACTTACCATATATTTTTTTTCGCGTGCAGTTAGATCAGATGCTTTTTTACTTCCGTTCTCACCAAAAATTAAATATTCAACAGGATGAAAACCCCTGAGATTATATGGCAGTGCTTGAATATTTGCAAGTTCAAGTGGGTTGGTGCTTGCAAGCAAAGAATCAAATTGATTGGCATCCGTTGGCCAAGTATCCATCTGCGGATCGAAGTCATTGTCTTCAACAGGTCCGAACAAAAATCCTTCGCACTGTTCCCAAACAGTTCGCAAAGCTCTCCATGAATTTTGTGCTGCTGTAAGATTTGCATCTGTTGCATCATCATTCAACGTTGTGATCTTTGTGTTCAGATCAATAGCAGCGTTTGCCAAATCCACATATTGGCTTAATGCAACATCATTCGTGAAATCGTCTATTACGTTTTGTTCTGTTGCCGGAAATGTGTTTGGTGTATCTGTATCCGCTTTATGACATCCTGCAAAAAATATTGCTGCTATTATTAGGTTGAAGAAAATATTTTTCATGATCGATTTTATATTCATGCTTAAAACTTTTACGGTTGAAAATTTTTTACACGAACCGAAACAAGATTATTATTAACCGAAGTTTCAAAATGATGCAGCGCTTCTTCTGCAGGCCCTTTGCGCACGTTGCCCTGTTTATCAAAATCACTTCCATGCAAACTGCAGTGATAACCTGTGCCGGTTGGTATTAATTGGTTTTGCTGATGTGTGCATTGAAGCAATAATGCAGTGTAGGAATTATCTGAATTTTTTTGAACAGCAACATCGTAATACCAACCGGCAGGACGAACAATTTGTAAAGAAGATTTTTCAAACAAATTCAACGGTACATTTAAATCTCCATTTCTAATACTTGTTTTATAAACAGAAGATGTAGTGGCACAACCAACAATTTGTGTTAATGAAAAACCTGCTGCACCTAACAAACAAATTCTACATGATGATGATATAAAGTTTCTTCTTTCCATTTGTCTGAACGGGGATTTAGAAGGATTGATTTGATTTATAGATTTCTATTTCAATTTTCTGTAATACTGACATGCTTAATTTGATTTTTAATCATAAATTTTTTTTTCATCTTATACATCTTTTAATCCACCCAAATCCATGTTAAGACATTAGAATGAATAACCAATTCCAATATTTAAGAATTGATTATTCTGTTTATATGGCAATGCATTTGGTGCAGGATTAATTACCAACTCAGGATTTTGCGCGCCTGTATGCAAAATGCGCACATCAGCTTTTATTATAACATTTGGAATAGGCAAATAACTGAAGCCTGCAATAATGTGCGTTTGCTTTTCTGTGCCATCGTAAATACCTTTTGGTTCAGCAGGTAAACTTGAATTTAGATCAAGCATTTCACCGCGAACAAATGTTATAAACTGCGCTGTTTTTTGCTGATGATATAACCAATCATAACCAAACTCCGCATAAGCGCCATACATTCCGCTGCCAATATTTTTTGCGTACGCTACATTTACTTTATCCGCATCAGGATAAGCAACATAAGCGCCAAGCGCTTTTGCACTCACACCATTTTTTGCAAACTGAACGTCTGCTTCACCTAAATAAAGTGGCGTACCAAATGCACCGTTATCCAAACTCAAGCTATCTGCGCTGCGTTGATTTAAGCCAACCGTTCCGCCTGCATAACCTGAAATTTGAAATTTAAAATCTGAAATATTATATTGAACAGCCGCTGTTACAGCAAGATTATTTGCAAACGCATTACTGCCTAATGCACGCCCATCTCTAAAACCTGATCCATGATTGAAATCTGCACTGTTTAAACCATTCATAACTGCAACATCATAACTCAGTGGAAGATTATTGAGTGCGCCATAAAATCCAACGCCTAATTCGCGCCATGTTGCAGGAATAATTAATTGCTCAACAATTGGTCTTTCAACGCCATTAAAATTTACAGGTAAATGATTTTCGTTTAGTATGCCGATGCGCGGTGTAAATAATCCTGCAATTAAATATTGCTTTGCATTAAAATTGAATTTAAGAAAAGCCTGCTCCATTGAAATATCACCGCCATTGCTGTTCTCATCTTCATCGCCACCGCCGGCAACAACAGCATTTTCTAACTCTAATTCTGTGAACAAAGAAATTTTTTCGTTGAAGCGATGACCCACAAACAACACTACTCTTTCCAGGCTTGCTTTTGATTGTGCAAGATTGAAATCGCGCTGATAAAATGCATCACCATAACCGGAGATAACCGTTTTATTTTGATTGCTTCCATTGTTTAACGAATCTTCACTCGAAATAATTTTTTGTGCGCTCGTTTGATATTGCGCATTTAATTCTGATACCGAAATAATAGAAAATAGAATGATTGCGGTTATAAAAATTTTCATCGCCGGCAAAACTACTTGCGCAATTAAGCAACGGTTTACGAAAACGGAAAAGCAGTTTACGAAAAGAGAAAAGAGAATTTAAATCAACCGTTCATTGCTGCTTCATCAACAAACCAATGCAGATCACCATTTACAGGTTTTATAATTTGTGAAGGATATTCAAGCGGGTTATATGGTGCATGCAATACTTCGTTTAACGCTTTTGCTTTAATGCTCCCATTCACCAAAAACGCAACACACTTTGCTGCGTTTACAACCGGCGGCGTTAATGTAATGCGATAAATATTTTCTTCTTTCAAAAAGATGTATCCGCACCATTTTGTTTTTTCTTCAATCACTTCTTTATGACCCGGGAATAATGAAAGCGCATGCGCATTATCACCCATGCCCAATAAAACAAAATCAAATGTAGACTGATCTTTATTGAAATAATGCTGCAGCACTTCTTCGTACGCATTAGCAGAAGTTTCAGGCGAAACATTTTCTGTTTGCATAATGTGCACATGATTGGGATTAACGTCAACATGATCCAATAAAATATTTTGAATCATGTGCGCATTATTGCGTTGATTGTCGTAAGGCACAAAACGTTCATCGCTGATGAACACGTTTGCGCGGCTCCAGTCAATTTTATTTTTATATGCAGGGCTTGCTAAAATCGAATATAATTTTTTAGGTGAATTACCACCGGTAAGTACGATTGAAAAACGTTCTTTTGTTGCAAGTGTTTTGCAAATGTATTCCACCATCCAGTCGGCAAGATGTTCACTTAGTTCCTCGTAATTTTTTGAAACGTGTAATTCCATAAGTTAAGAGTTTCAAATTTTAATGCTTTAAATTTTCAATTCTCTGTTATTCAGATCTTGGCGGCAATGTTATCCAGTTATGACCATCTCTTGCGATCAATGCCTCAGCATCTTCAGGTCCCCAACTATCAGGCGCATAATTTGGAAAATCAATTGGTGGTCGTTGCTGCCATGCTTCAATAATCGGCATTACAACTTTCCACGCAGCTTCAACCTGGTCTGCACGCATAAACTGTGCAGGATTTCCTTCCATCACATCAAGCAATAAAGTTTCGTATGCTTCCGGTTCGTGATCTTCAGGATAAGCATCTTTATAACTAAAAATCATATCAACAGGATTCAACGTCATACTTTGTCCTGGTCTTTTTGCCTGGAAACGTAAACGTATATCCATCTCCGGCTGAATACTTATTGTTAAGCGATTTGGTCTCCATGTTTCTGCAGCTTCTTCAGGAAATGCATAATGCGGTGCCGGTCTGAACTGAATGTTAATGACAGAAGTTTTTTGATGCATGTATTTTCCTGTGCGCACATAAAAAGGAATTCGATGCCAGCGCCAGTTATCAATATAAAATTTTACAGCAGCAAAAGTTTCAACGTTTGAATGTGGATCAACTTTTTCTTCCTGTCGATAAGCTTTTACTTTTTCACCTTTCAACCAACCATCGCTGTACTGTCCGCGCACTGCGTAATCACGCACTTCATCTTTTGTTATTTTTCGAATGGCATTTAATACATCAACTTTTTTATTTCGGATTTCATTTGCTTCAAAATTTACAGGCGCTTCCATCGCCACCATGCATAGCAATTGCAGAATATGATTTTGCACCATATCACGCAATGCACCGCTTTGTTCATAATAACCACCTCTATCTTCAACGCCAACCGTTTCTGCAACGGTTATCTGAACATGATCAATATAATTCCTATTCCATATCGGCTCGAACAATGCATTGGCAAAACGGAAAGCCAGAATATTTTGTACGGTTTCTTTTCCGAGGTAATGATCGATGCGATAGATCTGATCTTCCTGGAACATTCCTTTCAGCAGTTTATTTAATTCCTGTGCGCTTTTTAAATCGTGACCAAAAGGTTTTTCTATAACGATGCGTGTATGCCGTTCATCGCTGCACAAATGAAGATTGCCCAATCGCTTTGCAATATCAGGAACCAATTGCGGCGCAACTGCGAGATAGAAAATAATATTAGGATGATTGCCCCATTTTTCTTTCAATGCTTTTATGCAATCTGAAATTTTTTGGTAAGCACCATCATCTTCTGCATCCATTTGCAGATAAGAAACATGCTCTGAAAACTCCTTCCATTTTCCGTTTTGTTCATCTTTTCTTCTGCTGAACTCTTTTATGCCTTCCAGTAAATGTTGCCTGAATTTATCATCTGTATAAGAAGATCTTCCAATGCCAAAAATTTCAAAATTATCGGGCATCCATTCATCAATAAATAAATTGTATAAAGCCGGTGTGAGTTTACGCTGATTTAAATCACCGCTTCCGCCAAAAATAAAAATGGCAGAGGCTGGTGTATTATTTTTATTTGAAGACATGTACTTAATTATTTCCAGTTTGAGTTAATTTGAAAGCGTGTTTTCAGTTATTATTTTTTTTCTTCAGGTTGTAATGGTTGAGGATTTTCTGTTTTCGCTTCATGCTTCTTTTCCTTCACAACATCTTCAATCCATTCTGTATGGAAAATACCTTCTTTATCTATGCGCTGATAAGTATGTGCACCAAAGAAATCACGTTGCGCTTGTATTAAATTCGTTGGCATATTCGCTGTGCAGTATGCATCAAAATATCCAACAGCACTTGCCAAACCTGTTACAGGAATTTTACTTTTTAATGCAAGGTTGATAACATTGCGTGCATTCTTTTCTGTTTTCTTTAAAAGCTTTGCAATGTTCTTGTTTAATAAAATATTTGAAAGCGATTTGTCTTTTTTAAACGCTTTATAAAACACTTCAAGCAACGAAGAACGAATGATGCATCCGCCACGCCAAATCTTCACAACATCAGCCAACGGAATTTCCATATTCAATTCCGATGATGCTTTATACAGCATTGCTAATCCCTGTGCATAAGCAATGATGAATGAAAAATATAAAGCATCTTTTATCTTTTTAATGTCTTTATCTGTTTTGCCTTTTAGGTCTTTTACTTTTTGATGATATAATGCTGATGCTGCAACACGTTCTTCTTTATATCCGGAAATTGTGCGCATAGCAACAGCTATATCAATCGTGGGAATTGAAACAGGTAAATCCATTGCATCCTGCGATGTCCATTTGCCTGTTCCTTTTGAACCTGCTTTATCGGAAATCATATCAACCAAATGCTTTCCTGTTTCATCATCTTTTCTTAAAAATATTTCGCTGGTTATTTCAATTAAAAAAGATTGCAACTCTTCTTCATTCCATTTTTTAAATACATCACTTAACTCTTCATTATCTAAACCCAAACCATTTTTCAACATATCATATGCTTCGCTGATGAGTTGCATGATTGCATATTCAATTCCATTATGCACCATTTTCACATAATGACCAGCCGCATCTTTTCCCATGTATGCAACGCAGGGAACACCATCCACTTTAGCTGAAACAGCTTCCAGCATTGGCTTTACGCGGTTCCATGCAGATAAATCTCCGCCGGGCATAATGCTTGGTCCTTTACGCGCACCTTCTTCACCGCCACTCACACCCATGCCCATAAAATGAATTCCTTTTTCACTCAGATAGTGAACGCGTTTTAATGTATCAACATAATGCGAGTTACCGCCATCGATGATCACATCATCTTTTTCAACCAGCGGCAACAAATTATTTATTACATCATCAACAGGTTTTCCTGCAGGTACAAGCATCATAATTCTGCGCGGCTTATCCAACTGCGAAACCATTTCTTCCAACGTAACAACACCTTTTACTGTGGTGCCGGGTGTTGCCTGTTCTTCGAGATGTTTTGCCTTTGCGGCATCCAAATCAAAGCCAATAACCTTGTAACCGTTATCAGCCATGTTTAACAAAAAATTGCTTCCCATAACGCCAATACCCACCATTCCAAAATCATAAAGATTATCTGCCATAAAAATATTTTTCAGGTGCGCAAGGTAAAGAATCGTTAAACGCGAATCGTCAATCGTGAAAAATTCAAACAGCGTAAGAACTATAAAACTATGTTGTATTTGTAGCTTATAAGTGCTAAATTCTATTCACGATTAACGTTTGACGATTCACGAAATTACATCGGTTAACATTTCATAACTTTGCATTGAAATTTTTAAAGATGAATGATGTAGCGAATGGTGCGCCAACTTTAACTGCAAAAGATTTTGCCACAGACCAGGAAGTGCGCTGGTGCCCGGGTTGCGGTGATTATTCCATCCTGGCACAAGTGCAAAAGGTAATGCCAACCATTGGTGTTCCGAAAGAAAATATTGTTATCATCAGCGGTATCGGTTGCAGCAGCCGCTTTCCATATTATATGAATGTGTATGGCATGCATTCAATTCACGGCCGCGCAACTGCAATTGCGAGCGGGTTAAAAGCAACAAGACCTGAATTGAGTGTTTGGATTGTTACCGGCGACGGAGACTGTTTGAGTATTGGCGGAAATCACACGATACATTTATTAAGAAGAAATTTTGATGTAAACGTTTTATTGTTCAATAACCAGATTTACGGATTAACAAAAGGACAATATTCACCCACATCAGAAGAAAACAAAATAACGAAGAGCACGCCGTTTGGAAGTGTGGATCATCCGTTCAATCCGCTGGCTTTGGCGATGGGTGCAGATGCAACTTTTATTGCGCGCAGTATGGATCGTGATCCAAAACATCTGCAGGAAATGCTTACGCGTTCTCATAAACATAAAGGCGCATCTTTTCTGGAAATCTACCAGAACTGCAACATTTTTAATGACGGCGCTTTTGAAATATTTACCGAAAAATCAACCAAACCCAACGAAACGCTGTTCCTGGAACAGGGCAAGCCCTTACTGTTTG
>DASZUY010000313.1:0-1808 GCA_035547495.1 Parafilimonas sp.
AAAAACAAATAATGCCGGGCAAACTGTTGTCTATCTCCAATCGCACGATCCTTTATTTGGAATCAACTGCACATTTGTGCATGCACCAGGTTCTATTCAAAAAAATATGGAGATTGTTTTCAAAGGGATTTGTACAGGCTATTTGGATGATGTAATACTTAACAATGGAGAGCTGATAAATAAATCTTCCAACTAATAAAATGCATTTGTTTAAGCCAGGAAGAATCAAACTTTCAAATAAATGATTTGAAGTTTATTTAAACTTCAAACTCAGCGAAACAATATTTGAATTCAATCCGTCTGATCTTTTGTAATGACCAACCCTTAACTCCAAAGCGTTTATATGTTGATTGTTAAAGACACCATTTGGCGGCGCAATTCTAAATCCTGCACCAAAAAAATTACTATTGAATTTCGAAAGATCATAATTGCTTGTATAAAAATCATCAGTGGCTGTATGATCTTCATACGGTGCAAAATATTTTGCCGCACTTTGCTGGTAATAACGATAGAAAGGCGTGATAGAAAAAAATGGATTAATTTTTATTGATGTTTCCAGCTGTGCAGCATTTGAATTAATGCCCCAGTCATCATGATAATTTCTGTACCACGTTCTAATGATAAATTTATCACCTAAAAAATAATTTGCTCTTAAACCAAGCGGAATTTTTAATCGCGTTGAGGGAAGATTTTCAACATGCACGCTTGCATTATTAAAATACACACGATGAAACGGCAAGCTTAAATAACCTTTTTGATAAATCACTCCCCCATCAACCCAAACCTGCAAACGCTGATTAATAATTTGCGACCATGCGACATCCGCACTAAAAGAATTTCTTGCCGTGGAAGCATAATGGTTTTCATGATCACCTTCGCCGCTGCCACCACTATTTGCCGGTCTCAATTCTATTGGATAAACAAGACTAACCTGGTCAAAGTATGCCTGCAGCTTTGCAGAGAATTCTCCGTTCTTATCTTTTGTTTTTTGTGCAAAGTTGATGTTCACACCACGTGACTGGTAATCAAATTCATTTGAATAAGAGAGACCTGCACCGAATGTTGTCCCTTTCTTTTCATTTTCCATTGTCCAGCTCAGCGAAGGATAAATGCGGGTATCAGCATGTGATGCAGATGAAATGGTGTGCGGGTCAATCATATCAGAAGAAGCAGAAGTGTAATGATCGACACCTAAATCAAAAACAAAACTGTGCTTTCTATAGCGTTTATCATAACCACTTATTGTTAAGTCAATCGAATTAGATAAATCAGTAAGCTTTTCTGGACCGATGCCACCGGTTACTGAAGCATGGTCACCATCTTGATGATAATAACTTGAAACAAAATTTGCTTCTTCAAATTTTAGCTTGCGCGGTTTATAAGAACTGTCTGGCGTATTTTGCGAGAATGCAGACAAAACGCTTAAATACATTCCAATTGCTGCGAGTGTAAGTTTCTTCATGGATGATTAGTTTAATTGCAACCGCAGCCGCCTCCTGTTTTGCCCGCGTTAGCACCGGAAGCGCCTTCTCTGTATGATTGAAAATTTAATTCTGTTTTTTCTACTTTCCTGTTCGATAAACTCATCTCTGCATCATTCAGTTTATTTTTTTGATAAGGTTTTACTGATGTGCATGATGCACTAATTAATATCGTTGCTATCATCATAAATAGCAAATTGTAAAAAGATAAAATCTTTCGTTGTTTCATGTAAGGTGGATGTTTTTAGATGTGTACACTTTATCGTTCTCATCTATAATTATACACGCAATATTTTTCATTTGATTGATAAGATCCAAACCTGTTTT
>DASZUY010000314.1:0-10075 GCA_035547495.1 Parafilimonas sp.
TGAAGTTTTGTATCATCATGTATTTAAAATGATCAGCGAAGCTTGCGATGCAATTGTTGAAAAATACAAAAGTCAAAAACAAAAACTCAAAACAAAAACAGCTTAATTCATTTTTTGAATCTTTAATTATTAATGAAACCATCTATACCGCAGGGCACAAGAGATTTTAATGCAGAAACATTAGGCAAACGCAATTATATTTTTCAAACCATAAAAAATGTTTTTGAGTTGTACGGTTTTCAACCGCTGGAAACACCTGCATTCGAAAATCTTGAAACACTAATGGGAAAGTATGGTGATGAAGGCGATCAACTGCTTTTTAAAATTTTAAATAATGGTTTAAACAGAATTGAAAAGCGGGAACAGATAAAAACAGATTTTGAAAAAATTTTAGAAGGCAAGAACACGACCGGCATTACAGAACGTGCACTTCGTTACGATCTCACTATTCCTTTTGCGAGATATGTTGCCATGAATTCCGGGCAACTCAATTTTCCTTTTAAGCGTTATCAAATACAACCTGTGTGGCGTGCAGATCGCCCGCAGAAAGGGCGTTACCGCGAATTCTATCAATGCGATGCCGATATTGTTGGCAGCAATTCTTTACTGAATGAAACAGAGCTTTCAAATATTTATATTGATGTTTTTGAAAAACTGAATATTGATGTTGAAATAAAAATCAACAACAGGAAAATTTTATCTGCACTTGCAGAAGTTTGCAACAAACCTGAAAGCTTAACCGATATAACTGTTGCTATTGATAAGCTCGATAAAATTGGTTTAGAAAAAGTAAAAGAAGAATTAAAGCAACGTAATTTAAATGATGATGAAATCAACATCATTGAAAAATATCTTTTGATTGATGGCGATAATCAAACTAAAATAGACCAGCTAAAAAATCTTTTTGGTGATAACGAATCTGCAAAAAAAGGAATTGACGAACTGGAGTATGTTTTAAATTATCAACCCAAATTAAAAATTGATTTTACACTTGCACGCGGATTAAATTATTATACCGGGATCATCTTCGAAGTAAAAGCGAAAAATGTTTCAATCGGCAGTATTGGCGGTGGCGGAAGATATGATGATCTCACAGGTTTATTTGGCGTTCCAAATTTACCCGGCGTTGGAATAAGTTTTGGCGTTGACAGAATTTATGATGTAATGCAGGAACTAAATCTTTTTCCTGCCAATGTAAATACAGCCGCACAAGTTTTGTTTTTTAATTTGGGTGAAGCTGAAGTGAAAGCTGCTTATACATTAATGCAACAACTTCGAAGCAATAATATTCGCTGCGAGATTTACCCCGACAAAGCAAAGTTTGATAAGCAATTCAAATATGCTGAGCGTAAAAATATTCTCTATACTATAATCATTGGAAGTAAAGAAATCGAAACGAATACCTGCATCATTAAAAATATAAAAACAGGCGAGCAACAAAACATCTCACAAAAAGAGCTTGCAACGTTTAGCTTCTAATAAATGTCTTTCACATTTGGCTTATATAACAAACCAACACGATTACGTGAATAGTTTATATTTGAAAAAATGTAAAACCACAGCATGTAATGCTTAATACAAACTAATTATGCTACAACGCCTTTCCCGCCGCTTGCTACGCGATTGTGCCCTGATTACTTTTCTTTTTATTTCTCTGAATGCAAATGCACAAAAAAAAATAAAATATACTGGCCAGGTTCTTGATTTTGACACGCATCAGCCGATGGCTGCTATCACTGTTTCTATTGAAGGGAAAAAAAATTCAACGATCACAGATAGTTCGGGCTATTTTTCTTTTACGCTTTCGCCGGATAATTACAGTCTTGTTATTACATCTGTTGGTTATCAAAAATTAGTTTATCCAATTTATATACTTGATAAAACTTCAGAAACTATTTATCTAAAAAAATTACCTCCAAACGAATTACAGGATGTAACAGTTGAAACAAGAAAAAAAGATGCAGCCGTAAAAGATCTGCAGATGAGTACGGTGCACATCAATCCTTCACAATTAAAAAAAACGCCTTTGATTTTTGGCGAAGCAGATATTGTGCGCGCTATAACATTGCAGCCTGGAATAGTTACCGGCGGAGAAACGGTGAGCAGTTATTATGTGCGCGGTGGTGACGCCGATCAAAATCTTATTTTGCTGGATGGTGCACCCATGTTCAACATATCGCACCTGCTGGGTTTCTATTCAGGCATAACTGCCGATGCTGTGCAGGATGTGAATTTTTATAAAGCAGGCATTCCTGCAGAATATGGCAGCAGGCTTTCTTCGCTGATGCTTTTAAATACGAAGAATGGAAATCCTGATACGATGCGATATACCGGCGGAATTGGTTTTGTAAGCAGTCGTTTTTTTCTTAATGGACCAATTGCAAAAAAGAAACTAACCATCATGGCCGGCGGAAGAATTGCTTATCCTAAACTGATGATGAATCTGTTTCCGGGCGATGTAAAAAACAGCGACGCATTTTTTTATGATGGCATCATAAAACTATCTTATACGCCCGATATTAATAACCGCATTAACCTTACACTTTATAACAGTTATGATCGTTATAAATTTCCCGGCGACACATCTTTCAACTGGAAAAATTATGTTGGTTCGTTGCAATGGAAAAGCAATCTCACGCAAAAATTATCGCTTAACCTGACGGGTGATTTCAGTAATTATTATTCCAACATTAATGGACTTGAAAAATATTATCAGTATGTGCTGGGTACTTCCATACAGGAAAAAGAAGCAAAGGCAAGTTTTACTTACAGTTTTAATCCCGATCAGAAAATAAATTTTGGCGGAGGCTTTAGCCGTTACACAATTAATCCCGGAGAATTAAAACCATCAAACGACAGCTCTTCAATTGCCTATAAAAAGATAGAAAACGAAAATGCGGATGAGTTGTCTGCTTTTTTAAGTACGAAAAATAAACTCACTAAATTTTTAGATATGCAGCTTGGCGTAAGGTTTACGCAATATTCTTACTTAGGACCAAAAACCGTTTATGAATATGAAAGCGGTACGCCACACACAATACAAAGCATTACCGACACATTACATTATGCAAGCGGAGAAAAAATACAAACTTACAATGGCTTTGAACCAAGATTGCTTTTTAGGTTTTTGCTGAACAATTCAACTTCTATAAAATTATCTTACAACAAAACAAGACAATACCTTCACCTTATTACAAACACAACTTCTGTTACACCAGTTGATTACTGGAAGTTAAGTGATACACATATTCAGCCGGAAGAAGCGGATCAATACGCTATTGGGTTTTTCAAAAATTTTCAGAACAACAATTATGAAACTTCGCTGGAAGGTTATTATAAAACAATTAATAATTCGGTTGAATATAAAAACGGTGCAGATCTTTCTTTGAATCCTGCGCTGGAAACACAATTATTGCCAGCGAAGAATTATGCTTATGGCGCTGAGTTAAGCATCAAGAAAAATGTGGGCATTTACACGGGCTCTATCGCATACACATATTCCAGAACCTTTACCAAAGTGATCACAAGTTTTCCGATTGAAGAAGTAAACAATGGAGATTACTATCCGGGCAATATTGATCGTCCGCATAATTTTATCTTCACAACGCAAATTAAATTAGGAAAAGGCTGGTTGTTCTCTTCAAACTTTGTTTATACAAGCGGCAGACCTGCAACTTATCCCGATGGCTCTTATATTATTAATGGAACAATCGTTGCAGATTATTCTCAACGAAATGCAGACCGATTGCCGGACTATCATCGTTTAGATGTTGCTTTTTCCTATGACTCCCGCCGCTACCCGCAGCAAAGAAGATACAGCGTTTTAAATTTTTCTATTTACAATGTGTATATGCACAAAAATGTTTATTCAATTTATTTTAAAAGAGATGGTGCGCAGTTACATGCATACCAGCTTTCGGTGCTTGGTACAATAATACCTTCAATAACCTGGAACTTTAATTTTTAATCATGCGGATAATATTTTCTTTAATTATAACGATTGTGTGTTTTGGATGTGTAAAGCAGGTGAAATTAAATTACCGAACGCCTGAAAAAACTTTAGTAGTTGAAGGTTTACTGCTCACTGATTCAACACCGTGTAAAGTGTCGCTTTCTTATTCAGGATTATTCAACGAAAATGGTGGACAGCTAAAAAATCCTATCACAGATGCCCGTGTAACTTTATTTGATAATATGAGTGATAGCCTGCAGCTTACAAGTGATAACGCCGGGAATTATACTGACGTTAATAACGAATTTCGGGCATCAACCGGGCATAGTTATTTCATTAAAATCTATTTATCAGATGGAAGTGTGTATGCATCTATACCGGAAAAAATAGCTCCGGCAACACAAAATTTTGAATTAGATACGATTGGTGTAAACGATGCGCCTGGGTTACCCGAATTATATGGCGCCGACGTAAAAATAAATATCCAGGATCCGGCAGATCAAACAAATTATTATCGCTGGACAACGATCGATTATCTGCCAAGAAAAGCGACCGGTATTCCCTGCGGTTTTGGGCCTCCGTGCAATCAATATTGCTACCAATTATTTAACGATTCCACTGTACGTGTTTTATCAGACAAAAACGTTAACGGCAGTTTGATAAAAGACGAATCCGTACTTATTTCTCCCTATTATTATTATGGAAAACATTTTATAGAAATAAAGCAGTTATCGCTAACAAGAGAAGCGTATCAGTTTTGGCAATTATACCAGCAACAAACTACACGCACTGGCACCATTGAAGATCCATTGCCGTCTGCTCTTAACGGAAATATTTATAACATAAACGATACAACACAACTTGCTTTAGGCTATTTTGAAGCATCAGATGTTTACTCAAAAAAATATACATTGGCTCCGCAATTTGTCAATGCATATTACACACTGGCTTATGTAGCGAAATATATTTATCCCGATCAGGGAAGTTGTTGGGATGTGTACCCAAATGCTTTTGAAGATGCGCCCAATGCATGGCAAAATATTACGCCAATAATTTACAATGTTTATTAAATCGATTTATATTATGATCGATCGATTTTTTATTTTCAAACAAAGCGTTGTTAACAAAAAATATTTATAAAACTTTTTTTGCTGTGTTTTTAAGAATTTATTTTTCAACCCTTACTGTGTTTACTGTTGAAATCTTTATCTAAATGACATAAGGAATTCCGTAATTAAAATCTATTTTTGATTAGGTTGTCATTAATCATATTATTAGTCTCGTTCTCATTATTTAATCTAAATCTTATGCTATGAGGAAAACTCTACTGCAATTTTTTGCATTGCTTATTACAATGCAGTCTTTCGCGCAAAACACTATTACAGGAAAAATTACCGATGAACAAACAGGTGCTCCTATTGCAGGCGCAACTGTTATTGTTAAGGGAGAAAAAACAGGCGTTTTTTCACAGACTGACGGAAGTTTCAGTATTAAAACAAATGCATCTTCAAACACGTTACTTGTAACTTCAATTGGTTATGCTGATAAAGAAGTACCAATCAATGGCAGTGTGATCAATATCACCCTTACACAAGCATCTAAATCGCTAAGTGACGTTGTTGTGGTTGGTTATGGAACCAGTATAAGAAAAGATATTACCGGTTCTGTTTCGCAGGTGAATGCAAAAAATATTACAAACACACCTGCTACAAGTTTTGAAACAGCAATTCAAGGCCGTGCGGCAGGCGTTTTTGTTGAACAGCAGAACGGTAAATTAGGGCAAGCCATTAATGTTACCATTCGCGGCGGGTCTTCTGTAACAGCAGGCAATCAACCTTTGTATGTTGTAGATGGAATTCCTGTTACTGCAGGTGATCTTTCAAGCAATGGATCTTCCACCAATTCTTTGAGCGATATTAATATGAATGATATTGCGTCCATCGAAATTTTAAAAGACGCATCTTCTGCTGCCATTTATGGTTCACGTGCTTCAAACGGCGTTGTTCTTATCACAACAAAAAAAGGTAAAGCAGGAACATCTAAAATCGAATTCAATTATTTTACCGGTGTTCAAAATCCAACAGGTAGAAGAGAATTTTTAGATTCAAAAGAATATGTTGATTACTTCACGCAAGCTGCATTAGGTGCCGCAACCCAGGATGTTATTTATGGTTACGAACCAAATATAAATAGTGCCAAGCGCGATGAGTTAGATTATGTGCACAGCCGCTTCACACGCTATTCTGCAGGAACAGAAGATTGGAAAACAGGAAAGATAAATACCAACTGGCAAGACCAGGCTTTTCAAACTGCACCTATTTCGCAATACGATCTTAATGTTTCCGGTGGCACGGATAAAACAAAGATTTTCGTTTCAGGTCAATACTTAGACCAGGACGGAATTATCATCGCTAATAAATTTAAACGTTACAGTGCGAGATTGAATATCGAGCAGCAAATAAGAAGCTGGCTTTCACTTGGAGCTAATATGAATTTTGCACGATCAAAAAATTACAGGCTTTCAGATGATGACCAATTTTCTTCTCCATTGCAGATTGTTGCATTGTCGCCTATCACGCCTCTTATAGATCCGCGAACCGGTTTAATAAGCGGTGCATTAGACCCAAGCACTGGAGCACCAAACACAAACTATCCTTTGTATTTTAACCCGCTGCTTGCCTATGGTAACAATGCTTACTATAATACGCTTGTGAACAGAACGTTTGGTGATGTTTATTTGAATGCAACCATATTACCTGAGCTTACTTTCCGGTCTGAGTTTGGAATGGATCAGTTGAATCAAACCGAAGACAGTTATTTTGGAAAACTAACTGCGCGTGATGTTGGCGTGCCTGACGGCGACGGTTCTTATGCAACAACGCAAGCGCTTCATTACACCACAAATAATTATTTCAACTATAAAAAAACATTTGCAAATGTACACGATATAGATGCTGTTTTAGGTATGAGTTATGAACAAGAAAACTTTGATTTTAGCGAAGCTGATGCGCAGGAATTTCCAAGTGATGCATTTAAAAAATTGAATGCGGGCGCAGTTAAAACCGGCGCCACATCTTCATCAACAGGCGATGTTTTGCTTTCTTACTTTGCACGTGTAAATTATAAGTATGATGAAAAATATATTCTTGCTTTAAGCGACAGAATTGATGGCTCGTCACGTTTCGGTGTAAATAACCGATATGGCTCTTTTCCCGCCGTGTCTGCCGGTTGGGTTTTAAGCGAAGAAAAATTTTTGCAGAACAATAGATTTCTCAGCTTCCTGAAACTTAAAGCGAGTTTTGGTGAAACAGGTAATAATGAAATTTCAGATTTTGCGGCGCGTGGTTTAAATACTTCTGCTGCATACGGCGGTCATGCAGGCCAAATACCTTCACAACTTCCAAATCCAAATCTAAAATGGGAAACAACCTTAGGAAGTGATTTTGGCATTGAAGGAAGCATTTTAAATAACCGCATTGATTTCGATATAGATTATTACACAAGAAAAACAAAAGACTTATTGTTAAATGTGCAGGTGCCGGGAACATCTGGCTTTGAGTCTCAACTTCAAAACATTGGTAACTTAAATAACAAAGGTTTCGAAATTGAAATCAATTCAACAAACATTAGTACCAAAGATGTAAGATGGACAAGCAGTTTTAATTTTAGCAGAAATAAAAACAAGGTTACAAACCTTGGTGGGCAAGTTTTAGGAAGTGATGTGAACAAAGCAATAGAAGGGCAACCTTTAGGCGTTTTTTATGCAAGAGAATTTGCCGGCGCAGATCCTGCAAACGGTGATGCATTATATTATAAGAATACTGTTAAGAGTGATGGCACACTTGATCGCACAACAACCAACGATTATAACCAGGCAAATGATATTGTAATTGGTGATCCGAATCCTGATTTTATATATGGATTGGGAAATACACTTACTTATAAAGATTTTGATATTGACATTTTATTGCAAGGCGTTTACGGCAATCAGATTTATAATGGTGGCGGAGAGTTTATGTCTGCCAGCGGAAGTAATGGTTTCGATAATCAAACAATAGATCAATTAGCGGCATGGAAAAAACCTGGCGATATTACAATGGTTCCTGAAGCGAGATTGTTTTATCCGAATGGCACCGATCCTTCGAGCCGTTATATTTCTAACGGCTCTTATATGCGCGTGAAATCTGTAACGCTTGGTTATAATCTGCCAAAAGAAGTTGTATCGCGTCTTAAGATCGATCATTTACGTGTTTATGTAAAAGCTGAAAACCTGTTAACGATCACCAATTATAAAGGTTGGGATCCTGAAGTAACGGCAGACTTTTATAATGACAACATTAATAAAGGTTATGATTTTTATTCAGCGCCTCAATTTCAAACCATAACAATTGGTGCAAGCATTGGCCTATAAACACTAAATAACATTCAACATGAAAAAACAAATCTTATATATACTTTTTGGTTTTACAGCGCTTACTTTTTTTAGCTGTAACAAACATCTCGATACAAAACCAACTTCAAGCATTGATGTAAACGATGCATTTAAAACAAGTGGCGATGTTACCGGTGCACTGGTTGGTGCTTATGCAGATTTAGGTGATGATGATCTGTACGGCGGTCAAATTTTTATCGGCGCTGATTTGCTCGGCGATTCTGATCAGTTAAACTGGTCTGGCACTTACGAACAATTTACACAAGCGCATAATAAAGCACTAACCGTTTCAAACAGTTTTGTTGCGGGCACATGGCTGCAAGCTTATAAAACAATTAATGATGTAAATAATGTGCTGGCACATTTAGACATTGTGGTTGATGCTGATAAAGACCGTGTAGAAGGTGAAGCAAAATTTATAAGAGGCAGCATTTATTTTGACTTGGTAAGAATGTATGCAAAGGCGTGGAATGATGGTGACCCTGCAAACAACCCCGGCGTTCCGCTGGTATTAACACCAACAACATTGATTTCAGATTCAAGTAAGGTATCGAGAAATACAGTTGCCGAAGTGTATGCACAGGTGATAAGCGATTTAAAAACGGCTGCCAGTAAATGTTACATGGCAACATATGATGAGCATTATATTTTTGCTACAAGTATGGCTGCTTATGCAATGCTTGCACGCGTGTATTTGCAACAGCAAGATTACGCTAATGCACTACAGGCAGAGAACAGTGCAATTAAATTGGCAGAAGAAAATGGGTATCATTTAATGGCTACTTATACTGCGGCATTTCCATCCGCCGATCCGCCTGCTGCAATTCCAAATACACCGGAAGATATTTTTGATATAGAAGTTACTGCAACATCAGGCTTAAATGCATTTAATGAATACTATTCAGAAAACCAACGCGGCGATATACAAATCACAGACGCAGGCTTGGCTTTGTATGAACCCGGCGACGACAGAGGAAGTTTCTTTGGTGATGGAGAATATACATTGAAGTTTGAAAATTATTATGGAAATGTTCGCATCATTCGTTTGGCAGAATTATATCTTACAAGAGCAGAATGTAATTTCAGGCTTGGAAGCGCAGTTGGTGCGAAGCCGGTTGATGATATAAATATGATAAGAGAGAGAGTTAATTTGAGCGATTATAATAGCGACGATTTAACCTTAGATGACATATTAAGAGAACGCGGATTGGAATTAGATTATGAAGGTTTTACATTACATGATGAAAAAAGATTGGAATTAAATGTTGGAATTTTACCATGGAACTCTCCAAAGCTTATCTATCCCATTCCGCAAAGAGAAATTTATGCGAATCCAAATCTCACTCAAAACGAAGGATATTAATTCATGAAAAATAAATTTTTATTTGTAAGCACAACCTTGCTGTTGTGCTTACATGTTTTCAGCCAGAATAAAGGCAACTTATTTATCATTGGCGGCGGAGAAAAATCAAAAGAATTAATGCAGCAACTAGTTTCAACTGCGCAGCTAACTTCAAACGATTATATCGCCTTTTTACCTATGGCTACCGAAGAACCAGATACAAGTTATTTTTATATTAAAGAAGATTTTGCTGCTGTTTGCGGTAACAAAGTTTGCAATTTCAACTTCACAAAAAATGATATCAATAAAACAAGCTGGCTTGATTCTGTAAAGAATGCAAAGCTTATTT
>DASZUY010000315.1:0-4348 GCA_035547495.1 Parafilimonas sp.
AAAAATATTTCAGCTAAATTATTTCCATTCGATCCAAACACATTAGACGCACAAGGCTTTAAACAACTTGGCTTAAGCGATAAGGTAATTCATACTTTAATTAATTACCGGAATAAAGGCGGATACTTTAAAACGCCGCAAGACATCAAAAAGATCTACGGATTATCAAATGCTGATGCCGAAAGACTAATCCCATTTATTAAAATCGCTTCAACAAATAAAAACATCAATTATAAAAATGATGTTAACCAAACAACAGATAAAAGCACTTCATCAAAAAAAGATTATTATCATACAATAAACATAAACACTGCAACTGCCGAAGAATTTAAAACGTTACCTGGCATTGGAGATGTGCTCGCGAATCGAATTGTAAAGTTCAGAAACAGTATGGGCGGATTTAAATCGGTAGATGATGTAAAAAGAACTTACGGCTTAAGCGATAGTACATTTAACCTGATTCGTCCATATTTAATTTTAAAATAAAACCGTTTCTTAAAGGTTCATCTATTATTTTTGCGCACTAACAATTGTTAGCTTTTATTTTTTGTTATGAATGATTTAGCACAACAGATAGCACAAACAGCAAGAGACTTTGCCCACCAGTATATAAAGCCGCATGTAATGGAGTGGGATGAACAGCAAATTTTTCCCCGCGAGTTATTTAAAGAAGCAGGAGCGTTGGGATTGATGGGCGTTTTGGTGCCTGAAGAATATGGCGGCAGCGGTTTGTCTTACATCGAGTATAAAATTATTGTTGAAGAAATAGCAAAAGTGTGCGGTTCGATTGGTTTAAGTGTTGCCGCGCATAATTCTTTATGCACAGGTCATATTCTCACTTTCGCAAACAACGGGCAAAAGAAAAAGTATTTACCAAAGCTGGCTTCAGGCGAATGGTTAGGCGCATGGGGATTAACAGAGCCCAATACCGGCAGCGATGCGGGCAATATGAAATGCACTGCCGTTAAGAAAAATAATGAATGGGTTATCAATGGAACCAAATCATGGATAACACACGGCAAAAGTGGGGATGTTGCTGTTGTAATTGCACGCACCGGCGAGCCCCGAACAAAAAACAATGCAACCGCTTTTGTAGTAGAAAGAGGAACACCTGGTTTTTCTGCGGGTAAAAAAGAAAATAAATTAGGCATGCGTGCCAGCGAAACGGCAGAAATGATTTTTGATAATTGTGTTGTGCCCGATGAAAACCGTTTGGGTGAAATTGGTGAAGGCTTTAAACAATCATTGAAAGTTTTGGATGGCGGAAGAATTTCTATTGCGTCACTTTCATTAGGTATTGCAAAGGGCGCTTTTGAAGCAGCCGCACGCTACAGTAAAGAACGTTACCAGTTCGACCAGCCCATTGCAAATTTCCAGGGCATTAGTTTTAAGCTCGCAGATATGGCAACAGAAATTGATGCGGCAGATTTATTAACACTACGCGCCTGCGAGTTAAAGAATCAACATAAAACTGTAAGCCGCGAAGCGGCGATGGCAAAATATTATGCCAGTGAAGTTGCGGTGAAGGTGGCAACAGAAGCTGTACAAATTTTTGGCGGCAACGGTTATACAAAAGAATTCCCGGTAGAAAAATATTACCGCGATGCAAAGCTTTGCACCATTGGCGAAGGCACATCAGAAATTCAGAAGCTTGTTATTGCAAGAGAAGTGTTGAAGAATTTTTAAACCAGCGATCACAAGCTTCAACTGCAGCATAATAGCAAAACAAAAGTCGATGTTGCGTAATGTCAAGCCTGCATTTTTCCAAGCCATGTTAGTGGCAGACTGACTAAAGCACAGGCAACTTTAAAAGCATTTTTACCCTTTCCCAAAAATTAAATTTGATGTTTCCAAGATTTTTGATTTCGGATAAACCACTTTTTAACTCATCAATGTTTGAATAATAATATTTATCAATTCTCCGTATTATTCTTTTGTCTTTAACCAGTCCGATAGTGTTGTAAGGATAAATTAAATTGTTATGGGGAATAGCTGTATTAATAAATCCGTCAAAGTCCGAGAATAAGTAAACTTTACTTTTTCGTGTAAAAATATTTTGAAAAGAAATGGTTTTATTATTTGTGTCAATAGTGATGTTTTTTACCTGCGCAGATAATATTAAACACCAAAAAACAGTAAGCCCAAAAAATAAAATAACATCCTGATGAAGTTCATCTAAACTCTCACCATTTCTAAGATTAAATCCGATGCCAAAAAACGATTTAAATAAACCGTCAATAGATAAAAAGAAAAGAAAAGCGCAAATCAATGTCAATGTCCAAAAACCAAATGTGTTATGTTTAGATTTTAGCATTTAGAGTTAGTCACAGTTTACAGCCAACGTTGAAGCGTTTGCGATGGGCTGGCAACAGCGCTTTGTCAGCTTGGTACAAATGCTTAATTGAAAAAACTAAGGTTGAAAATATGAAACATAAGCTAAATAGCAAAAGTCAAGCTGTAGCTACTGCTGATATTTACAAAATTGCTCAGAAACTTAATGTCGAGCCAGCTTATTGCAAACGCCGCTGTTGGTGGCAGTTTTTTCTCGATAAATTAATTGCAACAAGTTTTAACCACTTCATTCAAATCAACCTTTCTTGGCTGTAAATAGACAATTAAAGTTTTTTCTAAAAGATGCTTCTTATTTTCAATTCTCACTTTTTTGGGTTTATACATAACATAAGAAGCAATAATTGTAAAGTTCTTGTTTGAAAATTTCTTAGGCAACTTCAATACAAAAAATCCATTCGCATTTGAAGTACAAATTATATTTCTATTATTAACTTTAATAGTTGCCATTGGCAAACCTTGCTTTAAACTGGAGTCATAAACTTGTCCTTTAATTGCATAACTATTAGAATCAGTCGCAACTACTTTATAAAAAAATTTATTTTCAATTTCTATTTTGTCTGACTGGATTTGAAGACTAGAAATGTTTTTATCATATTTATTACTTGCTATCGAATTCAAGAAAACAAAAAATAAAATTGAAGATTGTATAAGCTTAATAGCCGTCACTATAAAAATTTAGAATGCTTGTTTAAATTGCCACCAACACATAAATATACGCAACTCGCCAAAAAAATAGTATTTGATTTTCAATATTTTCCTATTGCGTTTTTTGTATTGTTATTGCGCCAATACAATTTTCATTTAAATAAAAGCAGCGCCTTGCGGCGCCGCTTTCATCACTATAAAAACACAAGAAACAAAGCATTACTTTAATAAATCCGGCTGTTTTTTTCATTTTTCAGTCCTTTTCATTTCAAAATCCGGCTTTTTTTCTAATTGTTTAGTCCGTATTCTTTAAAATTTAGTCCGTTTTTCTAAAAAATCCGTCCGTTTTTTTCAGATTTCCGTCCGTTTTAAGCGGCCGTTAATGCTGTTATTTTAGCCTCGGTAAGTGTTGACGGATTTACAATCGTAACTGTACTATATCCCTTCATAATGCCAAACTGTTCACCGGCGTGTATTATTACCGGCGTACCGGATGTGTCTTTACTTCGATATAAATGAATTTCTACAGTACCAATATTGGTGAGTGTGCCACCAATAATTAGCCCGTTGAATACTATTGTTTCTCCAGGCATTATTTTACTGGTGCGCAGTTTAGGTTGTTGCGGGCTGTGATCTACCGTAAAACCCCATACACCCAGCGCTTTGGGATTATTGCTGTACAACTTCATTAAAAAATTACCGATGGCTTTTATGTGTGCCAGTACCGGCAGCCAAAGCTGGTTGCGTAACTCGGTTTCGTTTTCGCTTTGTTGCGCTGCATCAAGAAAATTCTCGTTGTTGGCGGACGCCTGGTTTACAAAAGTAGCGTCAGCGGTAAGATCAATATTCTGTTGAGTAAGGAACGGCTGTAACGGGCTGGTGCCGGTGCCGTAGGTATTATTTTGTATGTTGAAGGCGGTAAAAATCGCCACGCGATCTGCAAAAGCAGGCGGGTAATTTATTTTACCGCTGTCGGTAATGGTGATGCCCCAGGTGCCAAGCTGTTTGGTGTTGCCTTTATAAAAACTTTTTAAGAACTGCGCACAGCCGGTAAGGTGCTGCCAGGGCAGCTTAAAAAGATTATCGCGCAACTGGCGATAGTTTTCGCTTTGCCGGCTGAGCAATGCCCGGTTGGTTTCGTGGGTTTGCGCATTGGTACCGGCGGTTGCATCGTCTGCCAGCACAATATTTTGCTGGGTAAGAAATGCGGTAAGCGGGCTATCGGCACCGAGGTCTGTGTTTTGTTGAATGATGTTTGAAAGCAGCGTACGCTGACTGGCAAAATCGTCGGGAATAATAAGGCGAGCCATATAGAGTTAAAATTTGGTGACAAGGTTAAAATGTTTCGGTA
>DASZUY010000316.1:0-17193 GCA_035547495.1 Parafilimonas sp.
TGCAAACGATGGTGTATCGTTAGAAGAAGAAAAAAATGATCCCAAGTCAATTTATAATTATTATAAAAAATTAATTGCATTGCGTGAATCAAATGCGGCTTTAGGTTTTGGAAATTATAAAACGATTAATAACAACAATGATTCCGTTGTAACGTTCATGCGCTCTTATAAAAATGAAAATGTAATTGTAGCTGTGAATTTATCTTCATCAAAGCAAGCTGTGAATTTTAGTGAGAACAACTTTTCAAACAAACATTTTGAAAAGTTGCTTGGAGATGAAAACATCAATCAATCATCTTTTTCTTTGAATGCTTATGAAGTTTGTGTGTGGAGCGAAAAATAAATTCATCATCCTATCTTTATTCAAAAAAATATTTTGCTTCTAAACAATCCTATTGATATCAGTGAAGATTTTTATAAACCTGAGAATGAATTTTTTCTTGCAGGAAATGTAACCCGGTTTGATGCACAAAAAGCAGAAGGTTTGATTGAATGGAATTTTCATCGCTGGGCTTACGATTGGTTCTTTAATAAAATTGATAAACATCTTCAACCGCAAACAGAAAAATCTGCACCTTTACAGGATTATGATGTGCATCCGCAATGTAAATTTTCAATCAACTTTATTTCTCAACACACATTTCGTTTGCGCATGCAAACAACAACTGCAAAACAACAAGAACATCCATCATTAATGTTGGTTGATGAACCGCGGATTGATAAATCATGGAAGGTAAAAGAATCAAAAAATGAGATTATTTATAGTAGTAGCGAAGGAAAAATTGTCTTACAAAAAAATCCATGGCAACTAAAAATATTTGATAGTAATAATAATTTACTCACTTCAACACAAACCTCAGAAACATTATCTGGCATGCATTCCAAGATGCTGCCTTTTTTATTTGTACGAAGATCAACAGATAATTCGCGCAGTATTGCTGCATCTTTTTCTTTACATACAGATGAAAAAATCGTTGGCTGCGGTGAAAGCTTTACTTCATTAAATAAGCGCGGACAAAAACTCAATTTAATTACTGTTGATACGCAAAGCACGGCATCACAACAAATGTATAAACCTATTCCATTTTTCTTTAGCAATAAAGGTTATGGAGTTTTTGTGCATACATCAACACCCTGCACATTTGATTTTGGAAACACACATGCAGGCAGTCAAACTTTATTTATTGGTAGTGATGCGCTCGATATGTTTTTCTTCATTGGTTCGCCAAAAGAAATTTTAAATGAATACACAAATCTAACAGGCAAAAGCCCTTTAACGCCGCTGTGGTCTTTTGGTTTGTGGATGAGCCGTTTTAGTTATGGGTCACAAAAAGAAACATTAGAAGTTGCAGATAAATTAAGAGGACATAAAGTTCCATGCGATGTAATTCATATTGATGCGGGCTGGTTTAGAAAAGGCATCAATTGCGATTATACATTTTGCAAAGACAATTTTCCATCGCCCAAAAAAATGATGACGGAATTAAGTGAAAAAGGTTTCAAAACATCGCTATGGCAGATACCCTATTTCACGCCGCTTAATCCAATCTTTGATGAAATAGTAAAAGAAAAATTATTTGTTCCCGATGGCAATGGTAACATTCCAACGCAAGATGCCATACTTGATTTTTCAAACGAAAAAACAAAAGCATGGTACACAAAAAAATTAAAAACATTGTTTGCATTAGGTGCATCGTGTATCAAAGCAGATTTTGGTGAAGCCGCACCATTGAATGGTTTTTATTCATCGCAACGCAGCGGATTTTATGAACACAATTTGTATCCTTTGCGCTATAATAAATTGGTGAGCGAAATCACGCAAGCATCAACAAAAGAAAATATTATTTGGGCAAGAAGTGCATGGGCTGGCAGTCAGCGTTATCCTGTGCATTGGGGCGGCGATGCAGAAGTTTCTGATATTGGAATGGCGTGTTCATTAAAAGGCGGCTTATCATTCGGACTAAGTGGCTTCACATTCTGGAGTCATGATATAGGCGGGTTTTCTGCAGCACCAAACGAAGAATTATTTAAACGCTGGGCATTCTTTGGATTGCTTTCATCGCATAGTCGTGTGCATGGTTTTCCGCCAAGAGAGCCTTGGTTTTTCAGCGAAGATTTTCAAAACATTTTTAGAAAAATTGTTGAGCTGCGATATAAGTTGATGCCATACATTTTTACACAAGCTTACATTGCATCGCAACAAGGTTTGCCTTTGATGAAAGCTTTGTTGTTGAATTATCCTGAAGATGAAACGGCGTGGTTTATTGATGATGCATATTTGTTGGGCGATGATTTATTGGTTGCGCCTTTGATGGAAAATACAACTGCGAGAAAAGTCTATTTGCCTGCTGGAAAATGGATAGATTATCAAACCCAAAAAATATACGAAGGTGGGAGATGGCATGTAATTAAAGCAGATGAGTTGCCGGGAATTCTTTTGGTAAAAAATAACAGTTTGATTCCGCATATTGAAATTGCGCAAAGCACTGCATTTATGAATTGGTCGAAGATTCAATGGATTGCATTTTCAGATTTTCAACAAGCAGAAGGAAAATTATTTTCACCTGAAACAAATAAACTGCAAACAGTAAGCGCCTCGCTTCAAAATAAAAAATGGATCTGGAATAATAAAACTGCCACAAAAAATTTCAGCATAAAAGATTATACAGAAAATTATTAACGATTTTTGAAATGCAATAATCACTGCATGAAAAAAACTAACACGCTTTTATATACACTTGCACTGCTCAGAATTATCATTCCTTATTTTTTACAAAATCCTGTTTACGAACCGCACCGTGATGAGTTCTTATATTTAGCGGAAGGTCAACATTTAGCTTTTGGTTTTATGGAAGTGCCGCCCATGCTTTCCATTTTTGCATGGCTCATTCATGCTTTAGGTGACGGCATGTTTTGGATAAAACTGATGCCTTCTTTATTTGGTGCCGCTACGTTTATTGTTGCAGGAAAAATTGTTCAGTCACTTGGTGGTAAATCATTTGCTTTAATTCTTTTATTTTTTTCTTTTTTGTTTGGTGCTTACTTGAGAATGTTCTTTTTATTTCAACCAAACGCGCCCGAAATATTTTTTTGGACGATGATTGCGTTTAGTTTTATTCGGTTTGCTCAAACAAAAAAAACGAGATGGTTGTATGTGTTTGGTGTGAGCGTTGGCTTAGGCATGTTGAGTAAATATTCGGTTGCATTTTATACTGTAAGTATTTTACTTGGATTATTGTTTACAAAATACCGCGCTGTTTTTTTGAATAAACATTTTTGGTATGCATCAATAATTGGCTTCATTATTTTTCTTCCAAACTTAATCTGGCAATGGCAAAATCATTTTCCTGTTATTGTTCACATGAACGAACTACAGCAAACGCAATTGCAATACATCAATCCTTCTGGCTTTTTAATTGACCAGTTGCTGCTATTCTTTCCTTGCTTTTTTATTTGGCTTACGGGATTGTTTAACACGCTTTCATCAAAACAATATCGTTTCATCGGTTTAGCTTATGTGTTTGTAATTATTTTGTTATTGATTGGTCATGGAAAGAGCTATTATTCCGCAGGTGTTTATCCATCTTTGTTTGCATTCGGCGCAACTGCGCTTGAAAAATTTACTTCAGTAAGAAGAAAATTCCTGCGCTATGTATTTGTAATTTTTGCAGTTGGTTTTGGATTGTTTGTTGTTCCTATTTTATTACCCATATTACCACCGCAACCGCTTGCTGATTTATATGTAAAAATGAATATTCAAAAAACAGGCTCTTTAAAATGGGAAGATCTAAAAAATCATCCTTTGCCGCAGGATTTTTCTGATATGTTAGGCTGGGAGGAAATGGCGCAAAAAACAGCAAAGGCATATAACATGCTTAGTGATTCAGAAAAACAGAACTCAATTATATTTTGCGATAATTATGGGATGGCAGGTGCTGTAAATTATTACGCGCCGAAATATCATTTACCCGCAGCATACAGTGATAATGCAAGTTTTTTGTATTGGGTTCCTTCAAACATAAACATGAAAAACTTTGTTTTGGTTACTGATGATCCGGACGAAAAAGAACACGATTTTGCGAAAGGATTTCAGTCAGTAACTATTATTGATAGTGTTACCAGTTTT
The DNA here is from genome assembly GCA_035547495.1 of Parafilimonas sp. Taxonomy (GTDB): domain Bacteria; phylum Bacteroidota; class Bacteroidia; order Chitinophagales; family Chitinophagaceae; genus Parafilimonas. The sequence goes on from DASZUY010000316.1 coordinate 4,127, forward strand.
TATGCACGTGAACGCGGCGATTATATTTATTTGTTTAAGGGAGCAGATGGAAACTTTCAAAAATTCTTTAAAGAAAAAATTGCAAAAGATAAAGCGGAGTTTAAATATTAATCGGGCATTTAAATTATTTTGAAAGTATCATCTGCTGTGCACGTTTTGCTATTGAATAATTTATAGCATCTATAAGTGCAAAAAATATTACTGATTGTTTAATGTTAAATAAGTTTCGTCTCAACATTTTTCTGTTTTGTATCAAATAATATTTTATTGTGCTTCTTTTTAGCAGAATTAAGATTTGCATAAATAGATTTGCCAACCACAATTCTTAGCGCACAAGAATGAATATTTCAGAACTCTCGTTGAAACGCCCGGTACTTGCTACGGTAATGAACATAATGATCATTGTGTTTGGCGTTACCGGCTTTACATTTCTTGCTGTGCGCGATTATCCCGCAATTGATCCGGCTGTTGTGAATGTAAGAACATCTTATACCGGTGCAAATGCCGATATTATAGAGAGCCAGATTACAGAACCATTAGAAAAACAGATCAATGGCATTCCCGGAATTCGCACACTCACTTCTTCAAGTTCACTTGGTAATAGTAATATTACCGTAGAATTTAATTTAGGTGTTGATCTTGAAGCCGCTGCAGCAGATGTACGCGATAAAGTTAGCCAGGCAGCACGTAGTCTTCCGCAGGATATAGATGCACCACCGGTTGTTTCAAAAGCCGATGCCAATAGTGAACCCATATTAATTCTTGCATTACAAAGTCCAACAAAAAGTTTATTGGAATTGAGTGATTATGGTGAAAATGTTTTGCAACAACAGTTTCAAACTATAAATGGTGTAAGCTCAGTAGGATTGTTTGGTGAAAAGCGTTATGCCATGCGTCTTTGGCTTGATCCGGATAAAATGAATACATATAATGTTTCATTTACTGATTTAAGAAATGCATTGAACTCAGAAAATATCGACTTACCACCAGGCAAAATTTATGGCAGTAATACGGAGCTAACTATTCGTACAGTTGGAAGATTAACAACGGAAAAACAGTTTCGCGATCTTATTATTCGCGAAGACAGTACCGGCATTGTGCGCTTAAGTGACATAGCCAATGTAGAATTAGGTGCAGAAGATTATGAGCAAAGCTGGAAGTTTAATGGCGTAAACGCGGTAGGCTTATATGTAATTCCGCAGCCAGGTGCAAACAACATTGCCATAGCAGATGAGTTTTATAAACGTCTTAATGCTATCGAAACATCTAACCGAACAGATATTCAGTTAAAAGTTTTAATTGACAATACAAAAAATATTCGCAGCTCTCTCGCAGAAGTAAAAGAAACACTCATCATTTCATTTATTCTTGTGGTACTTGTAATATTTATTTTCTTCCGCAACTTGTTAATTGCACTTCGCCCTTTAATTGATATTCCGATTTCACTTATCTCGACTTTCTTTATTATGTACATTGCCGGGTTTACAATTAATGTATTAACGCTGTTAGGCATAGTACTGGCAACAGGGTTGGTGGTTGATGATGGCATTGTTGTAACAGAAAATATATTTAGAAAATTAGAAACGGGTTTACCCATTCGCAAAGCAGCGCTTGAAGGCAGTAAAGAAATTTTCTTTGCTGTTTTATCAACATCAATCACGTTGGCAATTGTATTTCTTCCTGTAATTTTTTTAGAAGGATTTATTGGAAGATTGTTCAGAGAGTTTGGTGTAACACTCGCTTGCGCCGTTTTAATTTCAGCATTTGTATCGTTAACTATAACGCCTGTTTTAAATGTTTATTTAACGGGGAAGAAAGCTGGTCATGGAAGATTTTATGAAAGCACCGAACCTTTTTTTAAAGGAATAGAAAATGGATACAGAAAGCTGCTTGAAGGCTTTATGAAAGTGCGCTGGGTGGCCATTATTATCATTATTGTTTGTGCAATAGTCGGTATTTACATTTGGTTCAACCTGCAAAGCGAGATTGCGCCGGTGGAAGATCACAGCAGTATTCGGTTTACTGTTACTGCACCTGAGGGTACGAGCTATCCGTACATGCAAAAAATTACAGACCAGATATCAGATTACTTATACGATTCTGTTCCGGAACGTGATTTTGTTTTTGCAAGAACGCCAGCTTTTGGTGGCACCAATTCAGCACAGCCGCGTATAGGATTAGTTCCTCCTGAAGAAAGAACAAGATCACAGGATGCAATTGCAAATGATCTTCAGAAAAAATTATCATCGAAGTTTAACGATGCAAGAATCTTCGCCCAGCAAGATCAAACCATTGCTGTAGGTGCAGGCCGCTTTGGTTTGCCTGTTCAATTTATTTTAGAGAACATGGATTTTGATAAACTGAAACAAGCCATTCCAAAATTCTTAGAAGCTGCCCGGCAGGATCCAACGTTTTCTAATGTTGATGTGAATTTAAAATTCAATAATCCTGAACTGCAATTATCGGTTGACAGGATGAAAGTGAAAGATCTTGGTTTAACTACAGAAGATGTAGTGTCTGCAATACAGGCCGCATTCAGCGGTGGTCGTTTAGCATATTTTATAATGGGCGCAGATCAGTATGAAGTAATAGCACAGGTTGAACACAGCGACAGAAATAAGCCGGTTGATATTTCGCGTTTGTATGTGCGCAATGCAAGCGGACAAAATATTCCATTAAGCGCTGTTGTGCATTTGGTGGAAAGCAGCAGTCCCACTACATTGTATCACTATAACCGTTACAAGGCTGCAACTATTTCTGCATCACTTGCAGAAGGAAAAACAATTGGTGATGGTATTAAAGACATGCAGGCAATTGCTAACAAAACTTTAGATGAAACATTTCAAACAGCATTAAGCGGCCCATCGAGAGATTATGTTGAAAGCTCATCAAACATTGGGTTTGCATTTACACTTGCGTTGTTGTTAATTTATCTAATTCTCGCCGCACAATTTGAAAGCTTTCTCGATCCGTTTACCATTATGTTTACCGTGCCGCTTGCATTAGCAGGTGCATTATTAAGCTTGTGGGTTTTTGGGCAAACGCTAAATATCTTTTCAGAAATAGGAATGATCATGTTGATTGGATTGGTTACAAAGAATGGGATTTTAATTGTTGAATTCGCTAATCAGAAAAGAGAAAGCGGAATGGATAAACACGAAGCTGTACTTGAAGCAGCGAATCAGCGCTTGCGACCTATATTAATGACAAGCCTTGCTACATCATTAGGCGCTTTGCCTATTGCATTAAATATTGGCGCATCAGCCAGCAGCCGTGTGCCGCTTGGTATAGTTGTAGTAGGTGGAATTATTTTTTCTTTGATTTTGACATTGTTTGTAATTCCGGCAATGTATTCGTTTATATCAAGCAAACACAAAGCACATAAAACAGAGATTAGTGAATAATAATTTTGAAATTGCTGATTCTGAAATTTTGAATTTGATTTAATTGAAGTGAAAAAGATATTCATCATATTATTTTTTATCAGCACAAAAATTTTTGCACAGCAACCATTGCAGCTAAGCAATGCCATAAATATTGCATTGAAAAATAGTTATGATATTGAAGTGTCGAAAAATAATGTGCGTATCAACTCAATCAATAACAATTATGGTGTTGCCGGAGGACTGCCGGTTGTAACAGGCGCTTTCTCCGATAGAGAGCAGGTTACGAACGTAAATCAAAAATTAAGTGATGGAGAAAATATAAACCGCAGTGCTGCATCTGGCAATAATGCAACCGGTAGCGTAACCGGCAGTTTACTTTTGTATAATGGCATGCGCGTGGTTGCCACAAAAAAAAGATTAGAAGAACTTGAAAGCCAAAACCAGGAATATTTAAATGCTACTATTGAAAACACGATTGCAACTGTGATGACGCAATACTATGATGTAGTACGTCAACAAAGTTATTTACAAACATTAGATACAGCTATTGCCATTGCACAAAGGCAGTTGAATATAGTAAAAACGCAGGTGAGCGTTGGGCTTGCGAATAATGCAGATCTATTTCAAACGCAGATTGATTTAAATGCACTGATTCAACAACAACAATCGCAGCAGTTAGTAATTGCGCAGGCGAAAACTTCTTTATTAACATCACTTACTTTAAAGCCGGATAGTGCAATTGTAATTGCTGATACAATTCTTATTGATTCAACCATCATGCTTGATGATGTAATGAATAATATTTACAGAAGCCCTGATGTAATTGCAGCCGGCATGCAGGTTAATATTAACCAGTTGCTTGAAAAAGAAACAGCAGCACAACGTTATCCTTCTGTTTATGCAAACACAGGTTATAGTTATAATCGTTCACAAGCTGCGGCAGGAAATATATTGCTGAATCAAAATTATGGGCCGTATGTTGGCTTGACTTTAAATATCCCAATTTACAATGGCTCTATTTACAAGCGGCAGCAACGGGTGGCAGAGATCAATACAACCAATGCAAGATTGCAGCAAAATATTTTAGTGCGCGATAATACTTCTAATGCGGTAAAAAATTATGAGGCATACCAAAACTCTTTGCAGCAATTGCAAACCCAAAAGGAAAATTATGATCTTGCAAAAAGGTTGTTGGATTTGGTGTTGCTAAAGTTTCAGTTGCGCGTTGCTTCAATCGTTGATTTAAGAAATGCAGAAACCAGTTTTCAAAATGCGGGTTATGCATTGATTAATTTAAGTTATGCTGCAAAAGCCGCAGAAATAGAAATGAAGCGCCTAACTTATCAGCTGGGATTTTAAAACTCTTTCTTCTTCCAAATAACATTTCTTTCTTTTAAATAATTCATTACAAAATCAAAACAAAGTTTGTATTTGCCAACAAGCTCCGGCGGAAAAACACCTTTCTCATTAAATAAGTTTTTTGCTATAAGGTTTGCAGAAGCGGTGCATGTGTAACCGGTTGTTCTGCTCATTGAAGAAGTTTTGGTTGCTGTATCAAAACGATCAAGCAAATTATATTCAATTGTTTTGTTAATTGATTTTAAGATCACTTTCATTACCGTTAATTCTTCTTCATCATCGCCCAACTTCCATTCATTAAATAAAATTTTAGAAGTGAATTGCAGCGGCGAAATTTCATTTCCATCTATTTTTATTTTTTCTGTGTTGAAGAAGCCGCTTTCTTTTAACGCAATAATTAAATCAATATGACCCGGGTATCGCAACGTTTTTTCTTTTTGATTTTTTATATGCGGCATCGTAAACAATAAAGAGCGTAATCCATCTGTATTAAATGTTTCCAATGTTCCAATTTCATCAAACTGCATCCAATCGCGTTCAGTTAATGCGGGTCTTACTACAATATTTCCATTCTCCATTAAACGCGCCGGGCGTGTATATTCTTCAATCACATCAACAGGCGAAAACGGCGCTTTATATTCAAAAGGTTTTTTACGAATTTTTGGTAAGCCGCCAACATATATTTCAAACGCATCAATTTTTATTTCTTCATTATATCTGCCAATAATATAATTACTCATTCCAGGTGCAACACCACAATCTGTAATAACTGTTACATTTTTTTCTTTTGCCAACGCATCAAGTTCCAAAGCATTTTCAGGAAAGAAAGAAATGTCTGCAATATTTTTTCCGCATTCAATAACAGCTTTCAACGTATCAAAACCCATAAACCCGGGTACGGCAGTTACAATTAAATCAAACGGTACTAAAAGATTTTTGTATGATGCATAATCTTTCAAATCAGTTTTAATTGTTTTAACGTTTGCATTTTGTTTTTGTACTGATTGAAGATTGATGTCACATACATCAACCGAAGTAACTGAATGTTCTTTTGCCAAATCAAGCGCCATCACTCTTCCCACCATGCCTGCACCTAAAACAGCTATGTTCATTTTTAAAATTTTTTGCAAAGATGTGTAAAGCAAACTATCAACGATAAATTTTTATGTACAGAAATTACAACTCAATTTTGAGCGATGGACTGGCAAACAATCTGGCTGCAATTTATTGAAGGCATGAAGCAAACAACGTGGCTTGAATATATAGCAGTATTTACAGGCATTGCCAGTGTTTGGTTGCAGAAAAAAGAAAATATTTGGGTCTTTCCCATCGGTTTAATTAATACCATTATTTATGTGTGGATAAGTGTTGAAGGAAATTTATTCGGCGAAGCAAGCGTAAATTTTTATTATACTGTTGTAAGTATTTATGGATGGATTTTGTGGTCAAAAAAAGATGTGCATCAGCATCATGTTTTAAACATTGAGTTTTCAAATAGAAAACAATGGCTACAGCAATTATTGTTCTTTGCTTTTTTTTATGTAGCTATTTTTTTCATTCTTACTTATTTAAAAAAATCATTTGCACCAAACGCAATTCCCTGGGCCGATGCTTTTGCGAGCGCAACAGCATACACAGGCATGTGGTTAATGGCAAAGAAAAAAGTAGAGAGCTGGTATTGGTGGATAGCAACAAACATTGCATCAATACCATTGTACTTTGTGAAACATTACGTGTTTACGAGCGTATACTATTTAATTCTTTTAATAATGGCTTTTTTTGGTTTGATTGAATGGATTAACAGAGCCAGAAAAATAAAACCTGCATTAATGATAAGTGAACGAACACAATTTTATGATTAAAAAAATTGTTGCGATAGGACCGGAAAGCACAGGCAAAAGTACCTTGTGTAAACAGCTTGCAGCGCATTTTAATACAACCTGGTGCCCTGAATATGCGCGTGAATATTTGCATCAAAACGGAATAAAGTACAACTATGGTGATTTAAAAAAAATTGCAGAAGGTCAATTAGCAATTGAAGATTATTTTGAAAATGAAATGAACGCGCAGCTCGCAACTAATAGCGCGCAGCTTTTATTCATCGATACCAACATGCACGTAATGAAAGTTTGGTATGAATATGTATTTGGCAGATGCGAATATTTTATACTCGATGAAATTGCTGCAAGAGCATATAATTTGTATTTGCTTTGTAATATTGATTTGCCGTGGATAGAAGATGAAATGAGAGAATACCCTGATGAACAGCCAAGAAAAGAACTTTATAATATTTATAAAGACATTCTCATTAACCAAAAAACAAATTGGGTTGAAATAAGTGGTAACTATGAAGATCGCTTACAAAAAGCAATCACTGCAGTTGAAAAATACTGCTTGGTCTAATAATCCGTTTTAAAAGAATTACCGAAAGGAATTTTCAAAAGATCTTTTACGTCTTCATCATTTCTGCCTTGTAAAACATCAAGACCGTAATGAATATTTTCAACCGGTGTTTTGCAATAAGTTCCAAATAATTTATCCCAGAAAGGAAAGATATTACCAAAGTTTGTATCGGTTTCAGGACGAATATAATGATGATGGATACGATGCATGTTTGGCGTTACAATAATATAGGAAAGCACCTTATCTAACCGCGGGTTCATTTTAATATTTGCATGATTGAATTGCGAAAGCAAAACACTAAGACTTTGGTATAAAAACACAAGCCACATAGGCGCGCCGCAAATAAATACTGCCAATGTTGTAAATACAGCACGGAAAACACTTTCGCCCGGATGATGACGATTAGCAGTTGTGGTATCAACATGCGTATCGGAATGGTGAATCACATGAAACTTCCACATCCATTTTATTTTATGCTCAATGTAATGAATGAGCCATGCACCAATAAAATCAAGCAGCATTAACCCAACGATTAATTCAAGCCACAGCGGCATTTCAATCCATTGTAAAGCACCAAACTTATTTTTTAAACACCAATCACTTGTAAGAACAATCAGTAATGCAAAGGCAAAATTTACAATGATGGTTGTAATGGTGAAGAAAATATTTATACCTGCATGTTTCCATTTGTTGTATTTAAAACTGAATAAAGGAATGGCGCTTTCAATCAGCCAAAAAAGTGCAAGACCACCGGCAAGAATTAATGCACGTGTATGCGATGGCATGTTTTGAAAATATTGAATGAGAGAGTTCATACAGCAATTAAACTACAAGTTAGCACAAATAAAAAAGCCGGCAATTTCGCCGGCTTTTTAAAATATTTTTTAGGAATATTATACTGCCATCATTTCTTTTTCTTTTGCAGCAAGATGCTTATCAACTAAAGCAATGTATTTGTTAGTCGTTTCCTGTATTGTGTTTTCGCCGTCTGTAGCAACATCTTTACTTAATCCATCTTTCTGCAATTTTTTAATTTCTTCAATCGCATCGCGACGGATATTTCTTATAGCAACTTTTGAGTGCTCACCTTCTGCACTTGCTTTTTTAAAAAGTTCTTTTCTGCGCTCTTCTGTTAATGGCGGAAGAAACAACCGAATCTGATTACCGTCATTCTGTGGTGTAATTCCAATATTGGCTTGCAAAATTGCCCGTTCAATTGCCTGCAACATATTTTTTTCCCAGGGTTGAATGCTTATAGTGCGTGCATCAAGAATAGTTACGTTGGCAAGTTGCGTTAAATGTGTCGGGCTTCCATAATATTCCACAAATATTCCATCAACCATTGTTGGGTTTGCTTTACCTGCCCTGATTTTTGTAAGTTCTGTTTCGAGATGGCTGATTGCTTTTTTCATTGATGATTCCGCGTCATCAATTACCAGTTCCAGTTCTTCTGTTTGCATAAAAATTATTTAGAAAACATCAAAACTAAGCAATCAGTTGAATAGGTAAAATATCAATCTTCGTTTGCAGTAATTTTTTCTTTAAGCGGATATATAAGATAAACCTTAGATTCTGCTATTTGTTCTTCAGGTTGTTCTTCACGTACAATATGCAATTTTTTACGGGCAGGAATAAAACGTTTTAATACGTAAACAGAGCCAAAATATAAAATAAACTGACTTGCGAGAACAACATTTATATTGATATTTTTTAGAGAAAGTGTAATTAAACCGAAGAAAAGTTCTCCGGTTAATAACGTTATTGTAACCTCGCTGTGAGAAAGCCCTTTGTTTTGTAATAAATGATGCAAATGGCTTCTATCAGGTGCTAATGGAGACTTACCTCTTGCGATACGCAATGCAAAAACACGCAAAACATCCATTAGTGGAATGAGTAAAAACCCAAAAGCAACAACAGGTGTTGCATAATCTGCAAGACTTACCTGAATTTTACTATTTTCTACAAATTTTATAGCAAGTATACTGCAGATAAGCCCAATAAGTGTTGACCCTGAATCGCCCATGAAAATTTTTGCAGGTGGAAAATTATACATTAGAAAGGCTAACAACGCGCCTGCAATAGAAAAAGCTAAAACAGCGTAAGGCAACACATTATTAATAAGAAAAAATGTTCCAAAAAATAAGCAGGCAACAAGCCCGATGGAACCGGCAAGACCATCAACCCCGTCTAAAAGGTTAAAAGCATTTATAAGAAGAATGATTGTAAAAAAGGTTATGTATATACTTTCAGTTTGTGTGAGTGCATGGATACCTAGAAAGCCATGCAGGTTGCTAACTAACAGGTTGCCTTTTAAAGTAAGTACCGCTGCAACAGCTAATTGTCCTAACGTTTTTTTCCACGCCTTTAAAATAAAAATATCATCAATAAGCCCTAAAATAAATATCACAAAAAAACCTGCCATGTAATACTGCAGATCGGCGTTGTAATTATTGAAATCAGATACCAGCAACATGCTTAATATCAGCCCTGAAAATATTGCAATACCGCCTAAAGAGGAAACAGGGTAGTTGTGTGTTTTACGCTCATCCGGTATGTCATAAATCTTATTTTCGTGCGCTAATTTAATTATTAACGGGAGTAGGAAGAAAGTTGTTAAGTAAGCGATAATAACACCAATAGCTACTTGTATCATAAAGGGACTATTTAAGCAGGGTCGGGCAAATATAAATTCAAATCCAACCTCAGACAAAACATATTTTTTAATGGCTGCGTTGGAATTGATTAAAAAAAAATTAAAATAATTAATGAAGGCTTCGTAAAACAGCGTCATTAATTTTTACAGGATATTGCTTTTTTAGTTCTGCGATCCATTGCTTTTCCAATTGCTCCTGGTAATCATTAATAACCAAACCTTTTGCGTCTTCAAAGCTGCGGGGCTCAGGCTGTGGATATACCTTAATTATATGAATAAAGGTATAGGCATCGCCTGCGTCGTTTGCTTCAGCTGTTGTTTGAAAGCCCTCTTCCATTTGTACCGGTTGTTTTACCGGCAATTGATCCTGTTCGAAACGACTACTATCTGCGTATATTGAATTTCCATAACCCGCAATAATTGTGCGCCATTTTAAGGGTTCTGCTTTTATTTTTTCTGCAACCTCATTTACAGTTGCTTTATCTGCGCCTGAAATAACCAATGCTGTTACGCTTTTACTCCATTTATAATCGCCGGAATGCTCTGTAAAATATTTCTCTAAACCTGCAGAATCCTGCGAGGCTTTGTTCCAAACATGTTTGTCCATTACGTAAAACAACATATTTGCATCATTAAACTCTTTTAGTTGCGCCATTATTGATGGATCAAAATCCTCAATATTTTCCCTATAGTAATTTGTACACGAAGTATTGATAAAGTCTTGCATCAATTTTTCATATCCAATATTTTCCGGCGCCGCAACAACTAAATTTTGTTGACCTCTCAGATAACTAATCCAATCATTCGTTGTAAACTTCTTTTTTTCGAACTCAAATAATATAGTTGACGGCTTTATACTTTTTACCGCAGGCGGCAGCTTATCGTCTTGCTGAAGTGCAGTGTCTGTATAAGCCCACAAGTCAGCACGATTGTAATCATCAGTCTTAAATTTTACAAGCTTCAGCCATTTTTGAACAAGATTTTTCTTTGCCTCATCAAGCCTGCCATCGGTCTGAATTTTTTGCTGCAAATAAGCGGTGTAGGTTACATCATTTTCATCTGCGGAAACCGGTAGGGTTTCAACAAGCTTAACAATATTAAAACCGTAAGACGTTTTGAACGGTTTAGTAAAGTCGCCTGGATTTTTTAAACTGAATACTTCATTTTCAAAACTGCTGTCATATTCACCAACATTAATTTCAATCGTTGCAGATTGATCGTACTGCTCATAATTTTTTCCATAAGCCAATAACTGTGTTTGAAATGGCACACTACTTTGAAGTAATGTATAAACTGAATCTGCCTGTTGACGTGCATCTTCAATTTGCGCAGCAGTAAAAAATTGCGGTGTTGAAAATATTAATTGCTGAATTTTTCTTCTGCCCAAAGCAGGTCTTTCACCTGCATTTTTAAAAATATGATAACCAATATTGCTTTTATAAATAGATGAAAAAGCATTTGCCGGCAAAGCGTATACAATATTTTCTATTGAATAAGGCAGCGTGAAAACGGTAATGTAACCAATGGTTCCCTTTGCAGCTTTTGTATTTGCATCAGTTGAATATTGTTCTGCAACATCTTCAAAATTTCTGCCTTCAGTTAGCGCCGCATAAGCTTTTTTAATTTGATTAAACGCTTCCGTGGTATCAATGCCATTAAACGGAACAAAAACTTCTTGTAATAAAATATCTTTTTGACTGCGAACAAATGCTTCGTGCAGCAGCTTGTTTACATCTGCCTGCTGGTTAATAAAATTATCGGTAAGCTGCGTTTTAAAATTTTCAGCTTCTCCTTTTAAATCTGCATTGGTATTTACTTTTTCATCGTAAGCAGCCTGTAATTTCAGGCGAAAGTTTATGTATAAGTCAAGATAATCGCGCAGCTTTTGCTGCCTGTTTCCGCTTGTGTCCGGGTTTTTATTATAAGCTTCCAGAAATTCATCTTTCGATACTGCGTGATTGCCGTAAGTAAATAATGTTTGAGATTTAGAGGCAGCTGAAAAAAATAAAATAAAGCATGCAGCAATTGCACTTAATTTTTTAAGCATAACAATTTATTGGGAAGAGGTAACAGATTTTAGTTTGGTTTCTATTAATCCATCATACTGATCGAGGCTAAGTCCTTTTGCTACTATTCTTTTTTTATCGTCTAATAAAAAATAAGTTGGTGTTTGAGAGATGTCGTAAAGCTGGCGATAATCCGCTTGGTTAGAAGCCTCAAGTTGCTTTCTTTTTTCAGGGGTTTCATAACCGTGATACCAGCCGCTTAAATTATGTTCTCTTATGAATTTTTTCCAATCATCAATTACATTATCGTTTACACAAACCGCTAAAATTTTTACGCCTTCATTTTTCCATTTTGCCTCATAAAAAGAATCAAGCCTGGGAACCTGTAGCTGGCAATGGCTGCAATGCGGATCCCAAAAAACAACAAATGTTAGCGGCGCAGTAATATTATACAATGAAATATCTTTTCCAGCAGTATCAGTTAAATCAAGCGCTGCAGCCTGGTCGTTAAGTTGGTTCGCCATAAGGCTGTAAGCTCTGTCGAAAATATATTTTTTCTGTTTGTCGTTTAGCCATGTTGTATCACCTTTAGAGAAAAAGTTTTCAAACAAAAACAGAAACACTTTATCCTGCCCCATATATTCAGGGTTAATATATTTATCTGTAAACTTTCCCAATAAAAATCGGTGTAATTCATCTGCGCCCCTGGATGCAAGCAACATATAATTCACGTCATTGATGATAGAATCAGGATCCGGCGAAACGTAATATTTATAATAATCATCGAGTTTCGGTTCAAAAAAAGGCGTATGCAAAAGCATGTTGTTATTAAAATCAACATTATCCCAATAATGATCTTTTACATAATAAAAAGGATATAGTGAATCTACTTTGCCATTGCTTAAAACTCTTGGCTGCGGGCGATCCGGAATTTTTGCAATCTGCAGCAAAGCTGCAAGCATCGAGTTGGGTTTTGTATTGATAACATTGTTGCGATAGTTGCTTAACTCAGTTCCTTTTTTTGAAATTTCTTTTTCAATTGCTGATGAATCAGCAGAAGTTTTTGCTGTCTTTAATTGTTCTTCCAAAGTATTCAACTCAGGAGAAATCTTAGAAAGAAAAACGGTGTAATCAGCAAAAATTGTATTGTCTGGCGAGCCGGTGAATTTAATATCTGCAGGTTTTGTTGAATCAGAAAAAACGCTGAAGTGCTGTGCAGAATCAATCAGCAGTTCAAATAAAATAACTTTCTCCGGCGAT
>DASZUY010000317.1:0-9209 GCA_035547495.1 Parafilimonas sp.
AGTTGAAGCTTTAGCACAAACAGGCGGCATACTTTGTATAAATGCAATGCCTAAGGGAAAATATGATACTTATTTTTTAAAGATCAATAATTGTAAATTCAAACAAAAAGTTGTTCCCGGCGACACAATGATTTTAAAAATGGAATTGAACTCGCCAATAAGAAGAGGTATTTGTGACATGAAGGGTACCGTTTATGTTGGCGGCAAAGTTGCAACTGAAGCAGATCTTGTTGCCCAACTTGTAAAAGTTGAGTAAAAACTGTTTTAGCTTTATTTTAAATATCAACGTTTAACTTTGCGCCGTTCTTAAAATCAGAATATTCGCTGCAAAAGCGAAAGCCAAAATCGAATGATTCATCCACATACGTACATACACCCAGATGCAAAACTTGCTGAAAATGTAAAAATTGATCCTTTTACTGTCATTCATCAAAACGTTTGCATTGGTGAAGGCACATGGGTTGGCAGTAATGTAACCATAATGGAAGGCGTACGTATTGGAAAAAATTGCCGCATATTCCCCGGCGCTGTTATTGGTGCTATTCCGCAAGATCTGAAGTTTAAAGGAGAAGACACAACTGTTGAAATTGGTGATAACACAACTATTCGTGAATTTGTTACTATTCATCGCGGTACAAAAGACAGATGGAAAACAACGGTTGGCAACAATTGCCTGATCATGGCTTATAGTCACATTGCACATGATTGTTCTGTTGGAAATAATTGCATCATGAGTAACAATAGCCAGATGGCTGGTCACGTAATCATGGCAGATTATGCTTGGGTTGCAGGTTTTACTGCAATTCACCAGTTTGTAAAAATTGGGCAGCATGCTTTTATTGCCGGCGGAAGCCTGGTACGCAAAGATGTTCCTCCTTATATAAAAGCCGTAAGAAACCCTTTAAGCTACGGAGGTGTAAATAGTGTTGGTTTGAAAAGAAGAGGTTTTTCACTTGAAAAAATTAACCAGATACTTGATATATACCGCATCATTTACAACAAAGGATTGAACACATCCAAAGCACTTGAGTTTATTGAAGAGGAAATGGCTGCAAGCGATGAACGCGATGAAATAATTGGCTTTATAAGAGAAAGTGAAAGAGGCATTATAAAAAGATATACCAAAACAGATGTGGATGATGAATAATCATTCTTCATCTTTGCTTTAATGAAAATCATTCTTACCAATGCCGGCAAACGCTACAGCCGCGAATGGATTTTCCGAAACCTCAGTTATCAATTTTTACAAGGCAAATCATATGCAATAACCGGCGCGAACGGCAGCGGAAAAAGCACGTTGCTTCAGGTTTTATCTTCAGCATTAATTTTAAATGAAGGAACTGCAGAATGGAAATTAAATAATGGAAATTTAAAAATTGAAGTTGTACACCAGGAGATTTCTTTTGCTGCTCCGTATTTTGAATTGATAGAAGAAATGACAGCAAAAGAATTTCTCTTATTTCATACAAAATTTAAAAGCTTCATCAATAATTTTTCTGTTGAAGAAGTATTGAATAGGGTACAATTAACAGAAGCTGCTAATAAACAAATTCGCTTTTACAGCAGCGGCATGAAGCAACGTTTAAAACTTGCACAGGCCATTTTTTCTGATACAAGTTTTGTTTTACTTGATGAACCTTGCACCAACCTTGATGTAAACGGGTTTAATTTATACTACAGTATTGTAGAAAATTTTTGCAAGAATAGATTGCTCATTATTTCAAGCAATGATGAAAATGAATATAAATTTTGCGATGAGCAATTAAAGATTCAGCACTTTAAGAAGTAGCTATTAATGATGATGGTGATGTAATTTCTCTGCGAAATCTTCAGCACTTATTTCTTCTTCCGTTTTTGCTGCCTTGCCTTCTAATAAATTAAAAAGCTTTTCTGTTTGAATGCGCATGTATGTTTCTTCAACAAACTTTTTATCCTGTAACATACGGTTTGCGTATTCATCAAGCCAGGGCGCATCGTTTACATTCTGGCTGCGCATGTAACTTGTAATTTGATTTAAAGCTGCATCTTTAATTTCCTGTTGTTCAACCGTAATTTTATTTTCATTGATAAGTTTTGTGCTTATCAATGTCCATTTTAACTGGTTCAAAAAAACAGGCAACTCTTTTTCTGCATCTTCAGCAGATCTTTCTTTTTCACCACCAACCTGCAGCCAGCGTTTTAAGAAACTTTCAGGAAAAGAAATTTGAACGTTATCAATTAAGTAATGATAAATCTGATCATGCAATTGATTACGGCTTTGATTGTCGTAATAATTTTGAATCTCAACTTTAATTGCATTACGCAATTCCTCTTCATTTGTGATATTCGTTTCAGGATAAACGCTGTTGAAAAGCTTTTCGTCTAATTCTGCTTTTTCAACAAATCCAATTTTTACAATTTTAAGATTGAAAAATTTGTCCGCATCTTCTGGTTTACTTTTATCAAGACCTAAATCCTGCAATATCCATTCTAATTCTTTTTGTTCAAACGCTTTGTTTAATTGGATTAAGACAACATCATCTTTTTTCCTGCCTGTTAATTGTTTTTTTGCTTCTTCAGAAAAATATTTCAACAACAAAGAGTCGTCTTTTTCAATTCCGTTTTCAATTGCATTACCATTTGCATCTGCTTCACTGAAATGAATATTTAAAACCTGTTCGTCATTATTTATTTCTTCAGGTTCCGTCATTTTTCCATAGCGCGTACGCAAGCGATTCAACTCATCATTTATCATGTCATCTGTAACGGTAACCTTGTAAAAAGTTACTGGAATATTTTCTGTGTTCACTTCGAAATCGGGCTTCAATCCAATTTCAAATGCAAAAGCATAATCGCCGGGATTATTCATATCAAGCATGCGCGAATCAGATTCAAGCGGAAGTGGTTGAGCAAAAATTTCGAGTTGCTCGTTGCCGATATAATTGTTTAATTCTTTTTCAACAGTGCGTAAAATTTCTTCTGTAAAAACAGATTGACCATACATTTTTTTAATTAATCCTGATGGAACCATTCCTTTTCTAAAGCCCGGAATATTTGCGCTCTTTGCATATGTCTTCAAACTTTTTTCAAATGAAGGCAGGTAATCATTTTTTTCAAGATTCACTATAAGCTTATCATTTAAATTACCGATATTTTCTCTTGTTATTGTTGCCATTTATGGAAAGTGTTTTTCTATTAAGAAGAGTGCGGATGATAGGAATCGAACCTACATGCCTTGCGGCGCCAGATCCTAAGTCTGGTGCGTCTGCCAGTTTCGCCACATCCGCAAATGGGGTGCAAAAGTAAGGTAATTGCGCATAAAAAAAGAAGCTTCCAAAAAAGGAAGCCTCTTTTAAAAAAATGGAAGTTTATTAAAACTTATACAAGAACGATAAATTTAAATTTGATAAGGTTGCACCGTTTTTACTTAAACCATTATAACCAAGTGCAATTTGAAATTGATCTGCATTATAACCGATTTGCGGCTGATAATCGAAAGCACTTTCGCTATCACCACCACCTGTTAAAATACCCAAACCAAATTTCGCACCCGCAAAAAATTGCGGCGCAGGATAAACACGCACACCGGCTAAGATTGGAATAAGACCTACATTATCAATTTTTACACCATCGAATTTTTTTCCGAAGAAGCTAGTATACCCAATACTACCATAAACAGAAAATAGCGAAGATAAATTGTATTCTGGCTGCAATTGAACACCTAAACCGAAAGAATGAGTGTCATTAAAATCTCCTGTGGGTAAAGCCAGATCAATACCAGCTGCAAAATGGAAATCTTTTGTAGACTTATCGTCCTGAGCTTTTGCAGCAATTATAAAAAGTGCAAAAGAGAAAAGTAAAGTGAGCTTTTTCATAAAGAGTTGTTTTGTTTAAAGTTAAAATAATAATTTACGCCGTAAATATACAATGCGTTTTCATTTCACAAACATTAGTTTGCTTTTTCACTCAACCATTGATTGCGTCCATATCCTTCCAATACATGTTTTTCGCTGTGATAAGAAGAACGAACAAGCGGACCGCTTTCTACATAATCAAAACCGAGTGAATACCCGATCTCTCTTAATTCTGCAAATTCATCAGGATGTACAAAACGCTGCACAAATAAGTGTTTGGTTGTAGGTTGAAGGTATTGTCCTAATGTAAGCACATCAACATTTACATCAGCAAGATCTTTCATAGTTTGAATAACTTCTTCTTTTGTTTCGCCCAAACCTAGCATGATACCGGTTTTTGTGCGCATGCCGTTTTGTTTTAGCACACGCAGTACTTCCATGCTGCGCCTATACTTAGCCTGGATGCGCACTTGCTTTGTTAAACGTTCTACGGTTTCAATATTATGACTTACTACTTCCGGAGCAGCATCAATTATGCGCTGAATGTTTTCAATCTGCCCTTTAAAATCCGGGATCAAGGTTTCAAGTGTTGTATCAGGGTTTAATGCTTTAACCGCTTTAATAGTATTATACCAAATTACGGAACCTCCATCTTTCAATTCATCACGATCAACACTTGTAATAACAGCATGTTTAACCTTCATTAAATAAATTGCTTCTGCAACACGTTGCGGTTCGTCCCAATCAACGGGCTCGGGTCTTCCGGTAGCCACTGCACAAAAACCACAACTGCGCGTACACACATTTCCAAGAATCATAAATGTTGCAGTACCGGCGCCCCAACATTCACCCATATTTGGACAATTACCACTTTCGCATATTGTATGCAGCTTGTGCGTATCAACCAAATTGCGCACATGTTTATAGCTTTCACCAATCGGCAATTTTACTCTCAGCCAATTTGGCTTTTTTATTTTGTTTGAATTAGATTGAACGCCGGTTGCGCTAATTACTTCTTCCATGTAAAAACTTCAACGCTTGATTAAAATGCAAACTTCGTAATAATAAATTAAATGGATTATTAACTGCGTTTGCCAAACTCAATGGCAACATACGCATTGTAGAAAAACTTTTTCGCAGGTGCATTTACCATGATAGGCATTTCTTTGGTATAATATTCTGCACTTACGCCTACTTCAATGGCAGATAATAATTCATTATAACGGCCATAATCAAACCTTAATCCTGCGTGCCCAATAACGCCGGGCGTAAATTTAATTTCATTAAACCCTTTTGTAAAACCTGCACTGGAAAATGGATAATATAAAAAAAGTGTATCGTTCGGTCCTTCATATTTCACATCACGTGTTTCTTGTGTGTTTGGATCTATGATGGTTACATAATATGGTTTTAAAAGACCTGCAGAAAATCCGCCGCCATAAATTGCAGAAACGGCTACGCCATTTTTTGCACCTTTTCCACCAATAAGTTTTTGCTGGCCTATTCCAATATTAATATCATAAAAAACGTTTTGCTTGCCATAAATCAGTGGATTACCAACAGGGAAACCTGTAGCATCTGTTGCTGTTATTTTTTCTTCTTTATGACTTTTACGTTCACCCAATTCAATAAACCATGTATTGGTTGTTGTGATGGTTTTATATTTTCCATGTTCAAACAATGCGGTCCATCCATCAGTATTTAATTTAAATCCAAAAACTGATTGATGATTGTAAATTAATGATCCCTCTTCTTCTCTTTTAACTAAATCTGCAATGTGTTGTTTTCTCTCCTGCTTTTTTTCTTCTTTAATATTTTGTGATGTATTTGCCTGCTGGGCAAATGATGATGCATACAAGATTAAACCGATTACTACTAAATAAATCTTACTGCGCATATGTAGTTTGATAATCGTAAATTTATAACAAATATTGTTGAATGACTGCAGAAATAATTTATAAAGGAGCGTTAAGAACAGAGGCTAAACACTTGCAAAGCAGTACCGTTATTGAAACAGATGCACCAACAGATAACCAGGGAAAAGGTGAGCGATTTTCACCCACAGATTTATTAGCAACTTCGTTAGGAACATGTATGATAACGACTATGGGAATTAAAGCAAGAAATATGAATGTTGATTTGAATGATACAAAAATCAGCATTAAAAAAATTATGCAATCCGATCCCAGGCGTGTTGGCAAAATTGAGATCACCTTTGATTTTCCTTCTTCATTTCAAGCGGATGAAAAGCAAAAAAAGATTTTAGAAAACACAGCATATACCTGTCCCGTTGCTGTAAGTATTCATCCTGATATTGCAGTGGAAACAGTTTTTAACTGGTAACAATACAGCAGTCTTTTCTGCAACTTCTAAAAGCGGCAAATCCTCCAATTTCTTGGGGAAATTTGAAGAAATCGGGGGGGATTTTTCCAGATTCTCGGGGAAAACCTCAGAATCTCGGGGAAATATTTGAGAATTTCGGGGGAATTTTCAAGTTTCCCGGGGAAAATTCAAGAAAAACGGGGAAATTTTCCAGTTTTCCGGGGAAAAGAATTAATAAAACGCGGGAAATTTTCAAGACTCCGCGGAATTATTTAAAAGTATAAGCAAGATCAAAGCCTTTATAACCCTGCCCAATTGCCGGCGCAAAACTTACACGTTCGAAATTCTTATGTGTTTTATGAAATTGCGGAACCAGTATTCCAACACCGGCACCTATTGCGTAGCCTAAAATATTATCGCTTAAAAAATGCTCTCCGGATTCATAACGATAGTAAGCCGTTACTGCAGGCAGTGCTGCGGCAATCACCCACATAACAGGTTTAAATTTTGAATCGGGATTTAAATCTGAAAAAACTTTTGCGGCAAAAAAACTTCCGGTAGCTGTGGCTGCGGTATGACCAGCATAAAAAGAGCGTTGAGAATTTTTGCTTTCGCGCTTTGATAAAGGTGCACGGTAATTTCCATTTTTATCAGGATAAACAAGCGGTCTGCTTCTGTTAACGCTGCCGGCAGTTATTGTATAAAGTGTTGCCGTAATAGCAAGCGTTTCTGTATACATTACTAAAATTTTTCCAGCTTGTTGTCTTTCATTCTTATTAATCAGCATTACTGCCACGGGCGTTGCAAAGCCTGCGAAGAAAGGTATATAACTGGCTTTATTATCTTTATCAGAATAGAAGCCTGCGTTACCTCTGTCGAATGCAGGAACATCGCTTCTGGTTTTCGCCATGGCTTCTGAGTAAGTAAGCGAATCTTTATTTTGAATTAAATGCAAACCCAGCACACTTAATCCAAGACCAGCGGCTGTAACAGGTGCATCAACCTTCCAGCTTATTTTATAAACATCTTTTGGTGAAAATGATTGTTCTGTAGAAGTAGAGATTGTTGCTACAGCAGAATCCTGTGCATACGAATTGATGAATAAAATGCACAAACAAATTAAACTTCCAAAGTGCTTTTTCATGTTAGTGACTTTTCAGTATGTATTATGAGAAATTAATTTTCCCAAACTGTCAAGCCTTCGCTGCAATTAGCACATATATCAATATTTTTCCTGCTCTTCAATAGCTCGCTGCGAAATTGCTTGTAGTTATCGTTGTGCCATACTTGTTTAAAAGATTGTGTGCGCAGATTGCCAAGCCTGTGCATCGCATCTTTATCAAAACAACAGGGCACAACTAAACCATCCCAAGTAATAACATTTGCGTGCCAAAGTTTCCAGCAATGATTTTTTAAGCCACTTTTTATTTCCATCTCGCCGTTTTTATTTTTTCTATAACGGCTGTATTTATCTATTGTAGTAATGAGATTATTCGGATCATTTTCATAATCGTAAACCTGTGCAGTTTTAAAACGCACCTGGTCAACACCAATTTCTTTTGCTAGTTTTTTTACATCTTCAATTTGATGTTCGTTCGGTTTTACAACAAGAAATTGAAAAAACACAAACGGCGTTTTGCTCTTTAATTCTTTTTTCCATTTTACAATATTGCGTGCGCCCTGCAACACTTTTTCAAGATTGCCGCCAACACGATATTGTTTATAAACATCCTGCGTTGTTCCATCAATAGAAATAATTAAACGATCTAAACCACTTTCTACTGTTCGCTTTGCTTTTTCATCTGTGAGGTAATGCGCGTTGGTTGATGTAGCTGTGTATATGCCTTTATCATGCGCATATTTTACCATCTCTAAAAAATCGGGATTTAAAAAAGGTTCACCCTGAAAATAAAAAATCAGATAGAGAAGTTCTTTGTAAACATCATCGATCGTCTCTTTAAAAAAATCTTTCTTAAGCATGCCGGTTGGCCGGGTAAATTCTCTTAATCCGCTTGGGCATTCAGGGCAGCGAAGGTTGCAGGAAGTTGTTGGTTCAAAAGAAATAGAAATTGGATAACCCCATTGAACCGGCTTTTTAAAAAGTTTAGTTAGCTGGTAGCTTGCCATTACTTTGGCTGCATTAAAACTGCGGCGAAAGGTTAGCTTCGAAAACAGGTTCACACTATCATTCCAGTTGAAATACATCCGGTAAAATTACAACTATCGTTTGAAAGACCTTAAACTGTATCATTCAGCATGTAACTCTTAACCAATCACTCACATCTTTAAACATTATATTTGCGCTCTTTATCCACAAACAATTACTGATGAAAGGCAGAAGCGTCGCCCTCCTTATTATACTAATACTAATTGCAGACCAGGCATTAAAATTTTTTATTAAAACACATTACACTTTGGGCGAAGAGCATAAGATGATTGGCTCCTGGTTTCGCCTGCATTTTGTAGAAAATGAAGGAATGGCCTGGGGCTTGCAATTTGGCGGCGGCGTTGGAAAAATTCTTCTTACACTTTTTCGGTTAGTAGCTGTAATACTGGGTACATTTTATTTGCGAACAATCATCATAAAAAAATATCATACCGGCTTTATTATTTGCGCGGCACTTATTTATGCAGGTGCCTTTGGTAATTTAATTGACAGTATGTTTTATGGCTTGATATTTAGCAGCAGCAATCCATTTACGGTTGCAACTTTATTTCCTGCCGGCGGTGGTTATGCAACTTTTTTTCACGGGCAGGTTGTTGACATGTTATACTTTCCCATCATTCACACACATTATCCATCGTGGTTTCCGATAAAAAGCTGGCGCGGAGATGAGTTTGAATTTTTTAGTCCTGTATTTAATCTTGCTGATGCTTCTATTTCAATTGGTGTGATTGCGTTGCTTATCTGGCAAAAGAAATTTTTTCCGCATAAACATCCACACGAAAAAGTTGAAGCCCGTGAAATCAATGATGAAGTAAAAGTTATGTAAGTTTGTTTAATTCCATTACGGAAAAAATACATCGAACGAGCCATTAGTAACCGGAGCAATA
>DASZUY010000318.1:0-9258 GCA_035547495.1 Parafilimonas sp.
TATCATATCGCTTGCAAAAGCTTTTGATGCAGGAATTGCGATGGAGCCTGCAACTAAATTTTTTATTACTGTTCTTCTGTTTGCCATTTATTAAAATTAAAGTTCTCCAACAGGATCTAGAGGTGCTGCAGGAACAATTGCCTTCTGATAATGTTTTCTTCTGAAAATATAAATTAAAATAAATACTACAATTAAGATCGCCGGCATAATTGCAACTTTCATTAATGTTTGTGAACCGGCAGAGGCATTGGCAGCGGCATCGCTTAACCCACTTGAAACAGCAGCGCTTTTGAAATTATCGTACCAATGACCCATGATAGGTACAACAAGTGAAGTGGAAAACATACCGGCACCACCCATTAACGATAAACCTAATGCGCCGGTATTTGGAATATATTCTGAAACGAAACCCAACATTGTTGGCCAGAAAAAACATACACCCGCAGCAAAAACAAACGCTGCTCCAAATGCCGCATAACCGCTTGCCCTGCTTAAAAGAAATAATCCTATCAAAGCAAGAAAAGAAGAAATAACAAGCATACCATTTGGATTTAAGCGATGGACAACGGGACCTGCAAAAGATCTTCCCAATGCCATTAATCCATTTATAAAAACCAATACTAAAATGCCTGAAACATTTGCGCCTTGCAGCAGAGCAACAATCCATGTGTTTGTCCCAAGTTCGGTTGCACCTGTCATAAACATGCACAAAAACATAATTATAAAAAGTGGGCTTAAGCAAGATAAAAACATCTTCTTTGTACTTACGCCGCTTGTTACTCTTTCTGTTTTTGGAAATTCCAATTTCAAAAACATCAAACTATAAATTACTGCAGGTATAAATAATGTGGCAATTAAAATATGCCAGTCAATTTGCATCTTTTCAACCAATAAATATGAAAGCAAACCACCTAATACAATACCACCGGGAAACCAAACATGAAACCGGTTTAGCATCGTTGTTTTATTTTCAGGAAATAATGTAACTGTAAGTGGGTTACATGCAGCTTCAACCATGCCGTTTCCAATGCCGATGCAAACGGTGCCGATGAATAACATCGTGGCATCTTTTGCAACTAAATATAAAATAACGCCTGCAATATGCCCGATGAATGCAAGCCCCATAATTTTTTTCATCCCAATAACATCAACCAGCGGACCACCAAATACCATTGCTAATGTAAAGCCCCAAAAAGCAGGACTAAAAATCCATCCTAATTGTTCTTTAGTTAAATTAAAATCGTGGCTCCATACACCTTCGAGCGATGCACGAAAAGCAAACGTCATCGACGTAAAGATTAAAGCAATTCTTGCTGCAATAAATAATTGATTACGTTTAATAGTAGTCGGCATATTCGTTAGAATTTTTGTTGAAGTGAATTGTTGCTCAAGACAATCTGCGCTAAATGTAGTGAATTTGTTTTTTCAAAATAAAAAATGAAAATTTTTTTATCGAATTCAGTAATATTTTTACAACATGTTATATTAAATTGTATGCTTACAATTGTAAGTTTTACACTTATTCTTTCTTCACTAAAATTATTTTAATGGAACACAGAAAATTAAGAATGGGAATGATTGGCGGTGGCAAAGATGCATTTATTGGCGCTATACATCGTCTCGCATTAAATATGGATGGATTGATTGAACTCGTTTGCGGAGCCTTAAGTCATGATAAAGCAATTGCAAAAGATTCAGGCGAAATGTTGTTCTTACCTGCCGAAAGGATTTACATGAGCTATGATGAAATGTTTGAGAAAGAAAGTAAGATGCCGGCAGATAAGCGCATTGATTTTGTAACCATCGTTACACCAAACTTTGTGCACTTCGATCCTGCGATGAAAGCATTGGAACATGGTTTTAATGTGGTGGTTGAAAAGCCAATGACGTTTACTTTAGACGAAGCAAAACAATTGCAAAAAAAAGTTGAAGAAACAGGTTTATCACTTTGTTTAACGCATACATATTCCGGTTACCCGATGGTGAAGCAGGCGAAAGAAATGTTTGCAAAAGGTATGTTTGGAAAAATAAGAAAGATATGGGTTGAATATCCGCAAGGCTGGCTAAGTAAACTAAGCGAACGCGAAGGCAATGCACAAGCTGCATGGAGAACAGATCCAAAACGAAGCGGCAAGGCAGGTGCAATGGGAGATATCGGAACACATGCTGCGCATCTCGCAGAATATATTTCAGGATTAAAAATTACAAAGCTGTGTGCTGATTTGAATATTTTGGTTGAAGGAAGAGCGCTGGATGACGATGGAAATGTTTTATTAAGATTTGATAATGGCGCAGCTGGATGTTTAATGGCATCGCAGGTTGCAGCCGGTGAGGAAAATGCATTAAAGATTCGCATTTACGGCGAAAAAGGTGGTATTGAATGGGCACAACATGAACCCAATACTTTATTCGTAAAATGGTTGGATAAACCAACAGAAATTTATCGCGCAGGCCAGGCATATTTAAGTGATCTTGCCAAAGCAAATTGCAGAACACCGGGCGGACATCCGGAAGGATATTTAGAAGCATTCGGAAATATCTATCGAAATTTTGCACAAAGCTTAATGGCAAAAATGAACGGTGAACAACCAACTGCAGCAATGATGGATTATCCAAAAGTTGATGAAGGTGTAAGAGGCATGGCGTTTATTGATAACGTTGTTGACTCAAGCCAAAGCGATAAAAAGTGGACGGAGTTTATTGTGTGATGATATTAAATACAAAAGCATTTACTTTCAAGAAATATGTTGCATCGCATCTTTCTTCTGTTTTGCAACTTCATAAAACATCAATCGTAAAACAAAAGAAATGACAACACTAAAAGGACCGGGAATTTTTCTTGCACAATTTATGGGCGATGAAGCGCCATTCAATAATTTAAAAACAATTTGCGCATGGGCAAAAAGCATCGGCTTCGTTGGCGTGCAAATTCCAACGTGGGATGCACGTTGCATTGATTTGCAAAAAGCAGCAGAAAGCAAAACGTATGCGGATGAATTAAAAGGAACAATTAATGAATGCGGATTACAAATAACTGAACTCTCAACACATTTACAAGGTCAGCTTGTTGCAGTTCATCCAGCTTATGATGTTTTGTTTGATGGATTTGCTCCTGAGCAATTGCGCAACAATCCGAAGGCTCGACAAGAATGGGCAGTGCAACAATTAAAATACGCAGCAAAGGCTTCGCAAAATTTAGGATTGAATGCACATGCAACTTTTAGCGGTGCATTGTTGTGGCAAACCGTTTATCCGTGGCCGCAACGTCCGGCAGGTCTGGTGGAAACAGGTTTCACAGAACTGGCGAATCGCTGGTTACCGATCTTAAATGAGTTTGATAAATGCGGTGTTGATTTGTGCTATGAAATTCATCCGGGAGAAGATTTGCATGATGGTGTTTCGTATGAAATGTTTTTAGAAAAAGTAAATAATCATGTAAGAGCATGTTTATTATACGATCCTTCTCATTTCGTTTTGCAATGTTTAAATTATTTAGAGTACATAGATAATTATCATGAACGCATAAAAATGTTTCATGTAAAAGATGCGGAGTTTAATCCAACCGGAAAGCAAGGTGTATATGGTGGTTATCAAAGCTGGATAAATCGTGCAGGAAGATTTCGCTCTTTGGGTGATGGTCAGGTTGATTTCAAATCCATCTTCAGCAAACTGGCACAATATAATTTTGAAGGCTGGGCTGTTATGGAATGGGAATGTGCATTAAAACACCCGATTGATGGCGCAACAGAAGGTGCAAAATTTATTAAAGAGCACATCATTCATGTAACAGATAAAGCGTTTGATGATTTTGCTTCAGCCGGTGCCGATGAAAAATTAAACAAGTTGGTATTAGGATTGTAGTAAGTTTTAAAACTTACGCATGAAGTTGTTTATAATTTTTACTGCAATGTCTTTTTTAACGGCATGCGGTGCAGGAGCAGGTGAGACAGCAAGGAGTGATAGCGCCAACACTACAACGGAATTACAAAACAAGGGCGGCACAGAAGTAGACACTGCACAAAATATTTCGGGCAGCCAGCTAATTGCAGCCAATGATTGTTTAACCTGTCATAAAATAAGTGAGAAAAGCTTTGGACCTTCGTACCAGCAAATTGCAAACAGGTATGAAGACAATCAAGGTAATGTTCAAAATCTCGCATCAAGAATAATTACAGGCGGAAAAGGTTTGTGGGGTCAAAACGCAATGACGCCGCATCCAAATCTTCCTCAACCGCAAGCACAGGAAATGGTACGATATATATTATCGTTGAGGAATCCATCGGATACAACAAAATAAATTTGTTATTGATTTGAAGGCGTTAATACATTTGTAAGAATTATTTAATCATCTTCAAACAATACAAATTGAAAAAGTATTTTATCTCCGCTTTAGTACTTGGGTTGTTGGCTGCATGTGGCAGCAACTCCGGCAATAATAATAATGCCGACACAACATCTTCAGCTTCTTCGTCAACAAACGATGTAACAACCAATCCCGATTACCAAAAAGGTCTTGCACTGGTTGCAGCAAACGATTGCCTTACCTGTCATAAAGTAGACGAAAAAGTTACGGGTCCTGCTTATCGCGATGTGGCAAATAAATATGAGAATACAGACGCTAATGTGAAAAAGCTTGCACAAAAGGTTATCAATGGTGGTTCCGGTAATTGGGGAACTGTGCCTATGACACCGCATCCGGCACTCTCCGAAGCAGATGCTGAACAAATGGTAAAATATATTTTATTACTTAGAAACAAATAAATCTTACATGAAAAAAATACTTTCATTTCTATCTGCAACAATCATTCTTGCTGCATGCAATTCTTCTTCTTCAAATTCAAACACAACCGATACAACAACTACAGCTACTGATACAACAAGTTCTATGAGCACAAACGATAGTGGCTGGATTTCTTTGTTTGATGGTTCAACATTAAATGGATGGCATACTTTCGGCGAAACAGGTGTAAGCCCTAAATGGACTGTTGATAGCGGCGCGATTCATTTTAATCCTGATACAAAAGGCGATGATGGTGATTTGGTAAGCAATGATAGCTTTGCAAATTTTGATTTAAAAGTTGATTGGAAAATTGCAACCGGCGGTAACAGCGGTATTTTATTTTATGTGCAAGATGATAAACCAAAATATGAAGACACTTACAAAACAGGTCCTGAAATGCAGGTGTTAGATGATGCGAAAAATGATGACAACAAAACGCCTTCACACCGTGCAGGAAGTTTGTATGATATGATACAGGCAACTCCAGGTGCGGTTAAACCCGCGGAACAATGGAACAGTGCAGAGATTGTAAGCAACAACGGTAAGCTCGATTTTTATTTAAACGGAACACACGTTGTGGACACACATATTTTTGATGACAACTGGAAAAAAATGATCGCCAACAGCAAGTTTAAACAATGGCCTGCATTCGGAACATTCCAAGATGGTCACATTGCTTTGCAGGATCATGGGTTTAATGTTTGGTATAAAAATGTGATGATAAAAAAATTGTAACAGCGCTTATATAATTTTTTAAATCCCGCTAATTGCGGGATTTTTTATTTGCAGTCTTGTGGTGAAAACATAAATGATGTAAAATAAACAGGCATATAATTGTCACTGTTTACAAAACCCTGCAACGCAAACAAGCCAACATATTTTGGATGAAAATTTAAATTGATAACAGCAGCATCTTTAAATGCAAAGTTTTGTGCAGGGCTGCAGGAATATAATAGTCTGAAATTATTACCCGATTTTTCTATGCGCAAACCTGAATATGCGAGATTATGTTTTATCAAATCATCATTATTAGAATCCAAAGTAAATACCGGCAGATGCGCTATTTCTTCCGGATGTGATAAACCATTTCCCGGCGAAGTGATGGCTTGTATGATGACTTCTTTCGGTCTTGAAAATCCACCAAAGAAATCATTGTATGCAATTGATAAGCGCAGTGTTTTAGAATTATAATTCGTGTCTTCCATTAATAAAATCCCTGCCTGTTGCCATTCGGTATGCGGAAAGAAATTTTGTAAATGAACTTCGGTTGTAAAACAATTCGCATTAATTTTTCTAAGTAACAAATTTTTTATTTGTGGTTGATGAATTGAATCCGGCCAATTATCGCCTGTTAAAGTAAACAATGAAAGTAATCCAGGTTTTTTTCTGCGCATATTCCAAAATATTTTGTCTTTATCTTTTATAAACCAGCCGTTGTTTTTTAATGAGTCTTCATTTACAGAAGAAAAATCGGTGGAATAATTTTTTGATTTTGAATGATGGAACAAGAAAAAAAATGCAATTATTATAATCGCAAAAATTATCAAACCACTAATTCGAAAACTCTTTTTCGGTTTTGATTTTTCTTCAACTGTTTTAGTATTTGAAAGATGTTCCTCTTTATATTTAAACCAGTAAGGAAAGTGGCTTTCGTTTGTTTTACGTTCGGTTTCTGTTGTATACGGCGCATTTAAAACATATCGTGCTAATGTATCCAATGTTGCGGTTGAAGGATTTTCTTCCTTTCCATTTTCATTCAACACAAACAACGAATAATTTTTTAAACTTTTCCATCCAATTACCAAACCCGTCGCCTCAAAAATTTCATTGTAAAGCAGCTTGCTTTCTGTTTCCGTTAATGCTTGCTGCAAAGCATGACCAAAGCATTTTGCGGTCGCTTCTTTAAACAACTTAAAAAACACTTTTTTGCTTTCGCCATTCATGTTGATTCAATGTTTATTTCGTTTCCGCAGCATTTACGCAATACTTCTGTTGTAATTCCGCAATACAAAAATGCACAGTAGCAGTTTTGCGCTTCAAACAATTACGAAAATATGAAGTGTATAATTGCGCTGCTGCTCAGCTTTTATTTTATGCCGGTCTTTTCTCAACAATTGCAATTGCATTATGATATGCGTCATACCATCGACCCAGATCATAATACAAAAAATTTTGCAACCTTATATTTTGAATACTTCAAAAGTCAGGATTCCGGCACAGCATTTTTTAAGCCCGGTTCTTTTCTTTTGAAAATGCAGGCAGATTTTGTGGGCGAACAAAATAACATGGGTAAATTTTATATGCAGATTTCGCAGTCATTTCGCTGCTGGCAGCCAAAAATTTTCTTAGATGTTCAATACAGCGGCGGGCTTGGAATAACGGAGCCAAAAGAATACAGTTACTATATCAACAATACATTCTCGCTTGGTTTGTCGTATCCGTTTAAATGGAAAGATGCGTATCTCACGAGCCAGTTAAATTTTAAATATGTGCCGTACAAAAAAACAAGTTCAGATTTTTTATACACGTTGTATTGGTGGCAAGGTTTATTTAATTACAAGGCAGAATTTTCAGGAGATTTTTCTACCTGGACTGAAAATAAAAATCACGGTGATGATTTTACAAAGATGTTGCACGGAAAACGATTTTCTTTTTTCTCCGAGCCGCAGTTTTGGTATAATCTTTCAAATCATTTTTCAATCGGTACAAAAGTAAACATGTATTATCATGTTAATACAACAGACGATATTTTCCAGGTCTATCCAACTATTGGTGTAAAATGCAAGCTGTAATTATTTGAATTGAATACTGCCTTCGTTAGTTGACCACTTTCCATATTTCTCTTCAATCATTTTAAAGCGGTATTCAAAAATTTCTTTTAATTGTTTTCGAACAATCAGTGCGTTTGCAATATCGCCGGCAAACCAATAAGGAATTTTATAGTGAACAATATCTGTCATTTCAACTCCATCGTCGATTTCTTTAAAATGATGTTGATGATGCCACAATTTATATGGACCAAATCTTTGTTCATCAATAAAATATTCTTTGTCTTTAACGTGCGTTATTTCAGTCATCCAGTATAACGGAATTCCAAGCAATGGCTTTACATTGTACTCAATAATTTGCCCTGCATACATTCCTTCTTTATACGCTTTGCTTATGTTTAAAATTTTAAAGCCAAGTTTTTTTGGAGTGATGGAATTTAAATTTTCAGGCTTGCTGAAAAAATCCCATGCAGTTTCTATATCAACCGGAATTTTTTGAATGGCTTTTAACGAATAAACTTTGCTCATTAAATATTAAAACAACAAAGTAAGATGAATGTTCAACGTTAATGCAACACCACTTGTTTATCCATATCTTCCAAAGCAATTCCTTTTGTTTCAGGCATTAACTTCCATGCGAAGAGAAGTTGCAAAACCATCATGCAACAAAAGAAACCGAAAATAAAACTGCCACCTATGTTAGCTGCGAAATATGGAAATACCTGCGCAATAATTGCAGCCCATGTCCAGTGTGTAAGACAACCAAACGATGTACCTGCAGCACGAACAGAATTTGGAAATATTTCTGAAATAAAAACCCAGATAACAGCGCCTTGCCCAACCGCATGTGCCGCAATAAAAAGAAAAGTATAATAAACAATGTAATCATGATTGCCGCTGCTGAATGACCACGACATTAATGCAAGTGAAATAATGTAACCAAACGAACCAATGATGATTAAGGTTCGTCTTCCAAACTTATCAATCAAAGACCAGCCAATTACTGTGAAAATTAAATTCACAACGCCAATACCAACAGTGCTGAATAAGGCACCATTGCGCGCAATGCCAGCCATTTCAAAAACTTTCGGCGCAAAATAAATAATGGCATTTATACCTGAAAGCTGGTTAAAACTTGCAATTAAAAACGCTAACAGTAATGGTTTGAAAAATTTCTTGCTGAATAAAGGTTCTTTAACATGCGTTGCTGCAGCGCGTATTTCAGCAATGGTTTTGTCAACATTGTCTTCTGTTATTGACAACACTCTTCGTGCATGCGCTTCATCATTTTTATATAACAATAACCAGCGCGGCGTTTCGGGTACAGCCAGCATGAATAATGAAAATAATAATGAAGGAATGGCAACTATACCCAACATATAACGCCAGTCGTTAGCGCCGCCAAAGCCTGCTAACATATAGTTAGAAAAATACGCAACAAGAATTCCGCATACAACG
This sequence comes from Parafilimonas sp., assembly GCA_035547495.1. Lineage (GTDB taxonomy): Bacteria > Bacteroidota > Bacteroidia > Chitinophagales > Chitinophagaceae > Parafilimonas. Next base: position 9,007 of record DASZUY010000318.1, read on the forward strand.
CTTAGCTGAAAAGAAACAACCAACCTTCCGCGAAACTTTGGAGGCGCAATTTCTGAAATGTAAACCGGTGCAACAACTGATGATGCGCCAATGCTTAGCCCGCTTAAAAAACGAAACACCATAAACGTATAAACATCCTGCGCAACAGCAGCGCCTATAGATGAAACAAAAAATAAAATTCCAATCCACACCAAAGTTTTCTTTCGCCCAATTTTATTTGCAGGAATATTTCCAAGTGCGGCGCCTACTGCG
>DASZUY010000319.1:0-12132 GCA_035547495.1 Parafilimonas sp.
TAAAAATTTAATTAATTTAAATCGATTTTATAAGATCTTCATACTGTTTTAAAATCTGTTTCACGTTAAATTTTTCTTCCACTAACTTTTTTCCATTTTTTCCTATTTCTTTTAGTCGTTCAGTACTCGATAATAAAATTATTTCCATTTTTAAAGCAAGGTCTTCAGCATTTTTTTTCTCGCAGATGAATCCGTTAAAATTGTCCACTACCACTTCTTTGCAACCATGATTGTTTGTGGTGATTACGGGCAATTGCATGGCACAGGCTTCAAGTAAAGAGCGCGGAACACCTTCGTTATAATAAGATGGTAACACAAAACAATCTGCTGAAGCAAGAAAGGGAACAACATCTTCAAAAAAACCTGCATAACTGATAAGGTTTTGATTCTGCCATTCAGTTAACTTTTTTAAACGAATTGTATCAGGATGATTTTGCTCGATAAGACCAATAACTAAACATTTAAATTTATAACCTTTATGTTGCAAAATTTTTGAAGCTTCAGCAAAAACGCCTACACCTTTCGACCATAAAATTCTTGTTGCCATTAAAAAAATAAAATCATCAGTTTTTATTTTTTCTGCAGTACGCTTAAATCGTTCAACATTTATTCCTTCACTGTGTAGTAAATTTATTTTTTCGGGCGCAACAATTTTTTTTTGCACAAGAATATTTTTGTCGGCTTCATTTAATATCCAAACATGCTGCACATTTTTAAGCGCATACCTGTATAATTTTATTGCAAGAACAGATAGCCAATTATGAGAAGAGAAAGCATACCCTAACCCGGTTATTACCGCAACTGATAAAATTTTTAATTGTGATGATGCAATCGAGCCATAAATATTTAGCTTAATGGTGTAATGAAAAATTAAATCTGGTTTTGTTTGTTTGTAAATTTTTTTTAAGCTTATTAAAAGTTTTATATCAGCAAAAGGGTTCAATCCACGGTTGTTGAATTTAATAAAGTGCACTTTGCATCCAATACCTGAAATTTTTTCAGCAAATTCATCTTTTAAAGCAACTGTGTGCACTTCATATCCAAGGTTTATAAAATGCTTAAGCACGTCTAATCTGAAATTATATAAATCCCAATAGTTAAGGCAAACGAAAAATATTTTGAAAGTTTGATTTGGTTTAAGCGTGTGACGCATTACTGCAATGATAGCATTTTAATTGTTACATTTGTTTGCTACGAACCAAGTGGTGTATTGCAAATCCTTATGGTTACAGGGCTGCTTATTTTTTTAATTTATACTGCTGTTTTTATTTTCATTTTATACAGATTAAGCTTAAAAAAAAGTTTTGCATTAAGTTTTAAAGAATCCACGTTAGTTTTTATTTTAAAGATTGCGGCAGGTTGTTTTTACGGATATTTCTTTTTACATCTTTCGCAAAGTGATCACGACACATGGCTTTATCATCAACAAGGTTTAGAACAATATGCACTTTTAAAAAAAGATCCACTTCACTTTTTTATTAATGATATAATTCCTAAAGGATATAAATCAAATCAACTATTAACAATCTTTAATAGCAATGAATCTTTTGCTAAGGATCTTGAACTTACGCTGCTCTTAAAATTACTTGCACTGTTTGACTTATTAAGCGGCGGCAGATATTATATAAATGTAATTTTTTATGATGGACTTGTTTTTTGGGGTAGTTATTTTCTTTTTAAAACATTCAATAAAAAATTTCCTGAGAAAAGAACACTGTGGTTATTATTCATATTTTATTTTCCTCCATTATTATTTTGGTCAAGTGGTATTCGTAAAGATGGTTTATGCTTTGCAGTTCTTTGCGGATTAATTTATCAACTCTACTGTTTGTTTGAAGTAAAAATTTCTTTTAAGCGAATTATTTATTTCTGCATTTTATTTCTTGTTTTATTCCTCATAAGAAATTACATCGCTTTATCTTTTGTTCCGATTTTGATTGCTTATGCCTTAAGCAAAAAAATAAAAAAATTTTCGCTGGCAATATTTTGTGCTGTTGCATCATCCTGCGGTATGATTTTTTTTCTCACAACTTTTTGTTCTAATGGTTTTAATCTTCCACTTAAGATGGCAGAACGTCAGCATGCCTTTTTGCAGCTATCAGGTAATTCATATTTACCAATAGACACACTTCAACAAAATATTGCATCATATACTAAAATATTACCTACTGCATTAAACCATGTATTTTTAAGACCTTATATTTATGAAGCCCAGGGAATACTTTACATTCTTTCCTTTTTAGAAGTTATATTTTTTTGCTACTTGCTTGTACGAGTAATCTTTAAACCTTGTGCAGATTTTAAAAAATTAATAAGTGATCCGCTCTTGCTTAGTGTAACTTTTCTTGCTTTGTTTAATTATATTATTATCGGTTATACGGTACCTTTTCTCGGTGCCATTTTGCGTTATAAAGCTTCGTTTGAAATTTTGTTCATACTTGTTTTTTTGCAATTGCAAAAGACAAACTCAGGAAAGAATATTTTCTTGTCTAGAATCAATCGCTTTATTGAATAAGTACTTTTAAAGATTGCCTGCCTTCCCGCGTTCTTGCAACAAGAAAATACATGCCGCTTATTCCATCCGAAACATACATTCTTTTTGTGCTTACTCCGCCTGGATGAGTAAATTCCATCTCCGAAACTTTTTGCCCGTTTACTGAATACAAAGCAAGGTCATATTTCTCGCTATAAGGATTGCTTATTTGAATATTTAATTGCCCGTGCACCGGATTTTCAATAAGCCTGATATAGGTTTTGTTTGTGTTATAAAATAAACTCGACTCATTATAAGTTTGGGAAAATGCGCCGAACGTAATTAATAGTGCAGCAAGAATTGTAAATATTCTTTTCATAATTCTTGTTTTATTAATTATATAAACACAAATGCTTTGCCGAATACTGTAAAAGCAGCTGTTACAGGATTTATAAAAAAATAAAAGCCGCCATTAAAAAGTGGCGGCGTGCACATGAGAAAAATAGAAACTATCAGAGATCAATTGTTTTTAATTCTTTGGGAAACTTAACATCTGTAGTTTGCGTTTGATTATTTCTTTTATAAGTTATTTTAAGCGTATCGCCTTTTTTTACATCCTTTACACTTTGCTGCAAATCATCAACTGAAGTAATTGGCTTGCCATTTACTTGCGTAATAATATCATCCTTTTTTAAACCAGCTTTTGCGGCAGGTGAATCATCATCATTTACATCTGTAATTGTTACACCATTGCCGTCTTCAGTATCCTGCACTTCAATACCAAGTCTTGGTTTATCACTAAATGAATAAGAAAAGTTATATGGAGCAGAAAAACCTTTTAAATCATAGCCACCTTCCGGAGCATTCCATGAATAAACTCTTGTTTGATTTGATTTTCCTAAAACAGCTTGTGCAGTTTCTTGCTTTCCATTTCTTAAATAGGTAATAGTAACTTTTTCATCAGGTTTGTATTGACCAATTGCTTTATATAAATCATCAGGATCTGAAATGGTAGTAGAATTAATTTTAGTAATTACATCACCTTCTTTTAATCCCGCTTTTTCTGCAGCACTTTCTTTTGTTACATCCGTAATTTTTGCACCCTGGTCTGTTTTTTCACTCATTACTCCCAGAAATGCAGAATTCGTTTTAATCTTTGTCAGCATATCATTATTAAATGATTTCAGCCGGGGTGCTATTCTTATAGCATCCATATCGTCAGGAAAATTAAAAGCCATAGTAGGCATATCGGAAGTAGTGATATCTAAGTCATCACTTTTAAAATCATCAACCGGCTTTCCGTTTATTGTAATGTTGTTACTATCTATTACTACTGTTACTTTTTCTTTAACTGGTCCTTTTTTATGAATAATAATATTTTCATTGTGCGAAGGTGTATTATCATTGTCGTTATCGTTATTGTTTGTATCCTGAGCCTGTAGTTTACAAAGTGACACTACAGAAAAAAGTAGAACCGCAATCGGTTTGAATGTTTTAATCATAATTGATAATTTTTTATCTACGAAATATTTAGTAGTTCAAATGTAGAATAAATTTTCAAATACGAAACATTTCGGAAATGTTAAACCTTTATATTTTTTTCTCGTATTAATTTTATGAAAATTGAGCAGGGCTTTAAAATCTTGTAAGCCACTCATAAAAAGTCTTTTATTTGCATAAATTTTTTTGATGAAGTATTGCTTACTGCTTATTATTATTTTTTCAACCGCTGTTGCAAATGCCCAATTCAATATGAATTTTTATACGCAGGCTGGTGGTAATTATACTACAATTAGAATTCCAAGAACAACAGGCGTAGAAAGTTCAAATGGAGGTTTTGGATGGAATGTGGGAATTGGTACAGAGTATCACACAGTGTTTGGCTATTTTCTTTATGTTGGTGTTGGACTTGCAAAAGAATCTTATAGCAAAGATTCTGTTTCTGCTTTTTTCCCTGATACTGTTACAAATTTTATTTACAAACCATTATTTCTAAGCTTCCCTTTTGGTCTCGGGTATCAATTTCCTTTAAATAAAAAAGTGAGCTTAAAGGTTTATGGTGGTTTAAATATTCAGGTTGGCGTTTCGGGTAAAGTAAATCGCCGCGATTTATATTATATGTACGATTCAACGCTTCAACAAACTGTTTTGACGCGAACTGAAATTAGTGAGCATGATATGCGGTTTGGCAGAGTCAGTCGTAAAAAATACAGCTACGACTACGCAAACAGTACATGGGGTGCATTTGTGGGAACAGGTATTTGTTTGAATAATTCATTTGAACTAAATGTTTTTTACCATCACGGATTTACTAATTTTTTGCCGGGCAGAGATTTTGCCGTTGAAATAAATAAGCTGAGTTATTTTGAAGTAAACGGAAGAATGTATTTGCCCAACCATTACTTCGGCGGTAAAAAGAAAGAAAAGCGCAGCCCGTATTAATCTCTGTATTTATTTGTCAATATACTTTAACAGTTCATCGCTTTCGGGAGTTACTTTACTATCAAAATGTTGAAGAAGGTTTCCTTTTTCATCAATAATAAACTTATTAAAGTTCCAGCTGATCGTTGCATCTAAAACTCCGTTCTCACTTTTATTACAGAGATATTTAAAAATTGGAGTCGTGTTCGGACCCTTTACATCTACTCTTGTTGTGAGCGGAAATGTAACACCGAAATTTTTTTTGCAGAAAGCACTTATTGAATCGTTACTATGATATTCCTGGTTACCAAATTGTCTGAGGGAAAACCAACAATAACAAGGTTGTCTTTGTGACTTTCATATAATTTTTCAAGTCCATCATATTGCGGTGTAAAGCCACACATTGACGCCGTATTTACAATAAGAATTTTTTTGCCTTTGTATTTTGAAAAATCAATCGTGCTGCCATCCAATGCCTTTATCTTGAAATCGTAAATGTTTTTCGCAGCGGGACGAAATGAAGTCATAGCAAACAGTGTTATTAATGATAATAAAATTTTCATACCTATTTTTTTTGGTGAGTAAAATTAATGATTATTGAATTTCAGAACAGCCAATATCAGGAACGTCATTTATATCTCGAAGGTTGCCTTCCAAATCTGTTTTAATGTGTAACGTTTTGCCAGCATCTTACAAACAGATTGCGTGATAAGATGAAATCGAAAACATCGTTTTTGCAAGAAAAAAAAATCGCTATAGATAAGACGATGAAGAAAACCCTTTTAATAATGAACTGCATTAATTCAAACAATAAACAATTAACTGTGCTGCTAAATTGTGTAAGCAAGTGTGCAAATGCTAAGCTTAGTGTTTTCTGCCTGAAGTATTACAGCTCCGCAAGATTCAAGTGTTGCACCGGTTGTTATTATATCATCCAGCAAAAGAACATGTTTATTTTTTAATAGTGGTTCATTTACAACTTTAAAAACACCTTCCATAGTTTGCCATCTCGTAATTCTGTTCTTGTGTGTTTGTGTTTCTGTAAACTGAACTCTTTCAACAGCATCTTCAATAACCGGCTTTTGCCAAACTTCTGTTATACCTTTTGCAAGCAATGCAGCCTGGTTATATCCTCGTTTAAAAAATTTTTTTTCATTCAGCGGCAAAGGCACAATTACATCTATATCATTAAAACGTACAGCATCACGAATCATTTTGCCTAAGATTTTTCCTAAATAAATTCCGGCTTCACGGTTATTTCTATATTTAAATTGAATGATGAGGTGTTGTAGCAGAGAATCTTTATTAAAATAAAATGCACTGCCGGCATGTTCAACAGGTAACCTGCCATAAAATATTTTTTCAATCGGATTGAGTGGGTTGGGTAGAAAACCTGTTTCAGGTAATTCTAACAAGCATTGAACGCAAAGCTGATCTTCACTATTTAAAACATCTGTTCCGCATCCTACGCAATTGTGCGGAAAGAAAAGATGAAGAAAATCTGATAGATAATTTTTTATTTCTAGCATTATACATTAAAATAACAACCGGTACAATTCATCCACTTTGCTAACTGCCGTTACATCAATCTTAAAATTGTTTTTATTTAAACCTTTTTTATTAAAAGGAGAAATGATAATTTTTTCAAAGCCTAATTTTTCAGCTTCAGCAATCCGTTGTTCAACACGATTAACTGCGCGTATTTCTCCATTCAATCCAACTTCTCCTGCAAAACAAATATTTTGTGGTAAGGGTGAATCTTCATAAGAAGAAAGCAAAGCGCAAATAATTGCAAGATCAACAGAAGGATCTTCTATTCTTAAACCGCCGGCAATATTTACAAACACATCCTTCACACCAAAATGAAAGCCACCGCGCTTTTCCAAAACTGCAAGCAATAATTGTAAACGCCTTGTATCTAAACCACTCACAGTTCTTTGCGGCGTGCCGTAAACACTTTGCGTAACTAATGCTTGCGTTTCTATTAATAAAGGTCGCAAGCCTTCCATGCCCGCGGCAATAGCGCTGCCGCTTAATATATCTTCTTTTTGATGAATTAAAATTTCAGACGGATTTGTCACCATTCGCATTCCGTTACCCATCATTTCATAAATTCCTAATTCTGCTGTGCTGCCAAAACGATTTTTCAGCGTTCGTAAAATCCGGTAAGCATAATGCTGATCTCCTTCAAATTGAAGAACAGTGTCAACCATGTGCTCTAAAATTTTAGGACCTGCAATGCTTCCATCTTTTGTAATATGACCAATTAAAAAAACCGGCGTGTATGTTTCTTTTGCAAAGCGCTGAAGCGCAGCTGTTGTTTCGCGAACTTGTGCGATGCTACCGGGCGCTGCATCAATATTATCTGACTGAAGTGTTTGAATTGAATCGATGATTACAAGCGCTGGTTGCAATTTTTTTATTTCAGAAAAAATTACAGATAATGCTGTTTCAGTGAGAATATAAAAGTTTTCATTCAATATGTTTAAGCGGTTTGCACGCATTCTTATTTGCTGTTCGCTTTCTTCACCACTTACATAAAGTGTAACAATATTTTTCAAGTGCAATGCATCTTGTAAAAGCAAAGTACTTTTTCCAATGCCTGGTTCGCCGGCAACAAGAATCAAACTGCCGGCAACAATTCCTCCACCAAGCACACGATTTAATTCTGCATCATTCGTTACAACACGTTCTTCTTTTAGATTTTCTATTTCACTTAAAAGTTTTGCCTTTGTTGTTGAACGCTCACCTGAAACTTCTTTCCAAAAATTTTTTTCTTTTTGATTTCTTTCAACAACTTCTTCAATAAATGTATTCCATAAATTACATGCAGGACATTTACCTAACCACTTCGCACTTTCATATCCACAGTTCGAACAAAAGAAAGCAGTCTTAACTTTATTCATCAACAAAAAATTAAAAGTGTGTTTTAAAATTATTGAAACTAAAAAGAATTTGAGTGAATGCGTTGAGCATAATGATAAAAAATAAAAGGTCGGTATTACTACCGACCTTTACTTACTAACCCATTAAATTCAGGCACTAAATTACAATAATGGGATACATAACAAAATAAATTTTTGGCCTTGTTGAAAACTTTTTAAGGTCAAAATGACCTGATGTGTCCGATTTATGTAATAACATGCGCCAAACTGTCGTTTATTTTGAACGATTTATAAATTTTCATCTCTTTCAAGCATTAAAATCGCGCTTTGTGGAACGATAAAGTATTTTTCTCCCTGGTAAATTACTTCGGTAGCACCACTTAAAAGAAAAATTGCGAGGTCGCCTTCTTTTGCCTGTAACGGAATATATTTCACTTCGTCTTCTTCATTTTTCCATGGTTCATTTTCAACAGGTAATGGAATTGCATAACCTGGTCCTGTTTTAATGATAACACCTTGTTGTACTTTTTCTTTTTCATAAACACCAGGTGGCAAGTACAATCCGCTTGATGTTCTTTCATCTGGTTTTGATGGACGAATCAAAACTCTGTCACCAATTACAATCAGCTTTTTTAATTTATTGTCTTGTGTTAATACCATATTTTTTCTTTAAGATAAAAATATAAACATCCGTTAAACTACATACTTGTTTTAAAATTCTTTTAATCAATCTTATCTTTAACTGAAATTACAAATGTGTAAGGCATTGTAATTGATACTAACTTTTTAAATTAAAAAATTATGGAAGAAAAAAAATACAAGATTTTATTATGTGAAGATGATACTAATCTTGGAATGGTTTTAAAAAATTACCTTGAATTAAATGATTATGATGTTACGCTGGAAAGAGATGGCAGACTTGGACTTGCTGCGTTTCAGCGTGAAAAATATGATATCTGTTTACTTGATGTGATGATGCCGAACATGGATGGTTTTACGCTTGCTGAAGAAATAAGAGATATCGATCCTGAAGTGCCGTTATTTTTTCTCAGCGCAAAAACAATGAAAGAAGATATTATACAAGGATACAAACTTGGCGCTGATGATTATATAACTAAGCCCTTTGACAGTGAAGTGTTGCTTTTAAAAATAAAAGCGATTCTTAAACGTAATGAAGAATTAAATAAAGAAAGTGAGAATATAGAATTTGATTTAGGACGATATCATTTTAATCCAAAATTGCGTGAACTTGCACACGACGGAAAAACGCAAACACTTTCTCCAAAAGAAAATGAGTTACTTAAAATGCTGGCAGAACACAAAAATGATTTGCTACCACGCGAAAGAGCTCTGAAAAAAATCTGGGGCAGCGATACATATTTTAATGGAAGAAGCATGGATGTTTACATTGCGAAGCTGCGTAAATATTTAAAAGACGATGAGCAGATTGAAATTGTAAATATTCACGGCAACGGGTTTAGATTGGTTGCACCTTAATAAAATAAGTGAATTGAAAAACTGAAGCTTCTGTCGTGCAGAGGCTTTTTTCTTTTACAATTATTTGATCACTTCAGGAATTACTTTTCCAATGCAAGCGCTCGGCATTTGAATATGCAATAGTGCGGAAACAGTGGCCGCAATGTCAGTCATATAAGTTTCACGGTTCGTTTTTCCCTGGTTTATTCCCCAGCCATACCACAACAGCGGGATATGTGCATCGTACGGATTCCATAAACCATGCGTTGTTCCTTTACCATTGCCATCAACATAACCAGGCTTTAAAACAAATTGTATATCTCCGCTTCTTTGCGGAAAATATCCATTTTGAAACATCTCTTTTTGTTTTGAAGTTACAGACGCATCGTTTATTTTTTTTGTTGGGAAAACCTGGGCTATTTCTTTGCGCTGTTGTGAATAATCAAGAATCTTATCAATAACGCTGTCTTCATTTAATTTCAAAGAATCAATCATCTGATGATTAAGGCTTATCTGGTATTCAAAAATTCCGCGCACAAGATTAGGCGTATTGTAATTTACCAGGAGAATTTGCTTTAGTGTATTTAAATATCCGCCTTCATTAAAAACATCTCCGGGCAATTTGTGCATTTGAGAAAAGCCAACGCTGTTTGCTACACCATGATCAGCTGTAAGAAAAACAGTGTAATTGTCTTTGCCGATTTGTGCATCTAAAAATGAAAAAAAATCTCCGAGTAAACTATCAAGCTTTATGTAATCATCCATTTGCTCCCATGAATCAGGTCCAAACGCGTGACCTATATAATCAGGTGAAGAAAAACTAACAGTAAGGAAATCTGGATTAGCGCCTTTGCCCATGTTCTCATTTGTAACTACCGTCTTAGCTAAAGTTTCAAGCAAACTGTTCCCGTAAGGAGTTGAAGCAATTCTTTCATAATCTTTATTGATAAATTTATTTAGAGAATACGGAAATTGTTTTTGATCTGCGCCCAGGGGTTGTGCTTCGTAAGGCTGATAATCATCACCACAATATTGCTGATAAATATTTTTCGACAAACTCAAATTCCAGTTGAGACGATAAAATGAATCGGGTAAATCACGATCATTAAATTTATTCATCCACGATGGTAATTTATCTGTGTAGTAAGAGCTGGTAATAAATTTTCCGTTTTCTCCATCATACCAGTAAGCTGCATTTGCAGCATGACCTGCCGGAAAAATTGCTGCTCTGTCTTTAATTGAAACGCCAATAACCTTTGATGCAAAATTTGTTGCCATACGTAGTTCATCGCCAACGGTTGTTGCAATTAAATTTTTCGGGCTCATCTTACCCGCATCATCTGACGCACCCACCGTCGTCATCGTATCATCTTCTGCACAATAAACAACTTTGTTTTGCAACTTATCAAACCAAACATTTCCAACAACGCCATTCGTTGCCGGCACTGCACCTGTAAATATGCAAGAGTGTCCGGCTGCTGTAACCGTTGGTGTGTATGGTATCATTGTATTCTCGCAGGAAAAACCTTGCGTAAGCATTCTTTTAAATCCGCCGCTTTCAGAATATAAATCATAATAACGGTATAAATAATCCCAGCGCATTTGATCAACCACAATACCTACAACCAATTTTGGTCTTGCCAGAACGTTTGAATTAGTTTGCGAAAAACAGCAGGTAGTTAAGAATAACAACGAAGCGAAAAAGATCTTTTTCATTACAACAAAGTAAAAGCTGACTTATTAAATAATAAAGCTACGATTGAAAAAATATTAATTTGCTAATGAAATTAATGATAATGCAGCAATATTTTTTTGATTCTCGGAATAACACTATTAGTCTTATTACTGGTAATTGGTAGAAAATTTAATGGCACTAACAAAGTAATTTTTTGGAAATCTATTACTGCAATAATTGTTTTCACACAATATTAGTTTTGTCTATTGTTTACAAATCATTCAACGGTAATATTATTATACTTCCTGTATTTTTTAGTTATAACGTATTTAATAATTAAGGCAATCAAAAATTATAAATTGATGTGTAAATAAATTAAATAACAGATAGTCTGAAAAAACAAAGGCTGCTTGAGTTTATCAAACAGCCTTTTTAATATCTCTAAATTTTTTACGCTTCCTGCTCTATAAAATTTTGAGGATTGTTTTGGTGTTGTACTGCGTTATACATTTTTTCATAATACTCATGCGCCATGCGATTGCTGTCAAACTCAAAGCGCACATCACGCATTCCATTCTTTACAATTTGCCGCCATGTTTCATGGTTATCGTAATATAAAGGAAGTATCTGTTCTTCTAAAATTTTATACATATTGTTCAAATCAAATTCATCCTGGTCGTGCACACTCATGTTTTTATAATCAGCCATCTCTGCAACAAAACCATTATTGCCATGATTAATAAATTCAGGAATCCATCCATCATTCGTTGAAAAATTTACAGCACCATTCATTGCTGCTGTCATACCACTCGTTCCCGAAGCTTCTCTTGGCACACGCGGATTATTCAGCCAAACGTCTGCAGCCTGTTTTAAGCGTTTGCTCAATCCTAATTCATAACCTATAACAACCGCAACGTTTTTATAATTTTTGCTGAGATGAACAAGGTTATTGAATTGCGTGATGGCAGGATAATCAACCGGGTAAGGTTTACCTCCCCAAATAATTTGTACCGGGTATTTCTTATTGCTAAGCAAGGCATTAAATCTTTCCATATCATAGGTAAGCATATCAGCGCGCTTGTAGCCTGCGAAACGTCTTGCCCAAACAATAGTTAGAATATTCGGATTAAAAAGTTTTCCCGTTTGATCTGCAACAATTTCAAAAGCGCGTTTCTTTAAATACCATTTGCGATCATCCATGC
>DASZUY010000320.1:0-4911 GCA_035547495.1 Parafilimonas sp.
TATCGGGATTCCGTCACTCCGTGCGGAGTGACTTCACCGGGTTTGCTAACGCTGCTTTTATTGCACGGTGCGCAACTGTTATCCACGCAATAACTATTGAACTAATGATTGCGAGTATAAATATGGAAGCGCCAAGCGGAATTTTATATGCATAATTCTGCAACCATTGATGCATGATATAATAAGCAACCGGTGCAGAAATAGCAAACGCAATTATTATCAGTACCGTAAATTCTTTTGATAATAAAAAAACGATGTTTCGTGCAGAAGCGCCCAACACTTTTCGAATACCCACTTCTTTTGTACGTTGCGCTGCCATAAAAGAAACCAAACCATACAAACCAAGACAACTAATAAAAATAGCAATGACTGCAAAAATTTTATACAGCTGCGATAACTGATCTTCCTGCTTATAAAAATTTTCTATTGTTTTATCTAAAAATGTATAATCGTAAACATAATCAGGATAAGTGCTTGTCCACAACTTTTGTATGTAAGGCAAAACGGTTTTTTCTGAGCGTGGTTTTATTTTTATATTGATAGTATGATACACATCTTTCCATGAACTTAAAACTACCGGCGCCATTGCTTCGCGCAAAGAATAAGTATTGAAATCTTTTATTACGCCGGAAATAGTTCCCACTTTATCACCATCCCAAAAATCAATTTGTTTACCAATTGCATCGTTGGGATTTGTAATACCTAATTTTTTAAGCAACGTTTCATTCACTACAAATTCACGTACCGTATCGCTTGGGTAATAAGCTCTGCCGGCGACAAACTGAAGACCGTATGTTTTGAAATAATCAGCATCAGCCCATTTTAAATTAGCATTGAAGTCAGTGCTTTTATTTGAATGATTGAATTTAAAATCACTATTCCAGTTGCTTTGGGAAGATGGACTCTCGAAACTAAAACTCACGTTGGTGATATTGGCATTTGCCAGCAACCGGTTGCGTATATAATCAATTTTCGATTTGCTTATACTGTCTGTTGGAACGGGAACATTTATAATAGCAGCTTTATCAAAACCCAGTGATGCATTTTTAAAAAGATTCATCTGGCTTACAACAATAAACATTCCGATGATGAGTATTTGTGCAATCGCAAATTGTAAAATAACCAATGCTCTTCTTAACGAAATACCACCAACCATTTTAGCTGTTACTTTACTTTTTAGCGCAGTGATCGGGTTAAAGCCTGACAGGATAATCGCAGGATAAACACCCGATAAAAGTGTAACTGCAATGCCGGTTATAAAAATAAATAATAAGAGATATGGATTGGATGCAAAACTTATACTCATTTGCGTTTCAAGCAGTGTATTTAAAAACGGCAATACTACAACTGCCAAACCAATTGCTATGATCAATGCCATAAAAACGATGAGTGCAGTTTCACCCAAAAACTGTATAGCAAGTTGTTTGCGGTTGCTTCCTAAAACTTTTCTTACACCCACTTCCTTTGAACGGTTTACTGCCTGTGCTGTGGCAAGATTTATAAAGTTTACGCACGCAACCACTATTAAAAAAAGACCTATCAATGATAATGCTGTTATTAATGAATGACTGAACGTATGATCATTAAAATTTCCAAACCTGTCATCGTAATGTATTTCAGAAAGCGGCTGTGCTACATACGCGTCACTTGCATATTCTGCGGGCTTATGTTTTTTGGCAAACGCTTTTAGTTCATTATTAAATTTATCTGCAGGCAAACCAGGTGGCAACACCACAAATGTGTAAGCGCCACCGTAAGTACTAACCCAGTCATCCAAATTGTTTTTTACGCCCGTATTTTGAAGCGCAGCATAAGAAACCACCACACTTAAAGGAAAGTCAGAGTTGTGCGGGATATTTTTTAGAATACCTCTTACGGTAAATAATGCTTTGTTTTCGTATTTGATCGTTTTGCCAATAGCAGATTTCCAGTCACCAAAATATTTTTCTGCTGTTGCTTGTGTAAGCATGGCACTGCCCGGATCTGTCAACGCAGTTTTTGCATCGCCGGCAAGCACCGGGAAGTTGAACATGCTGAAGAACTGTGGTTCAGCATAAAAAAAATTGTCTTCCTGTAATTTCTTTTGCTGGTTTGCGCCGTCATCAACAGTTATTTGTCCGCCAGCCCTGTAAATGGAAGCCACTTCTTTTATCTGCGGAAAATCAATTCGCAAACCTTTTGCAACCGGGAAAGCAACACCTGCAGAGTAAGATTTTCCATCCTGGTTATTAAATTCTGAACTTACGCGGTAAATACTATTTTTCTTCGGATGAAAATTATCGAAGCTGCTTTCAAATTGAACTACTAAAAAAATAAGTAAGCAGGCTGCAATGCCTACGGCTAATCCAAGTGTATTGATAAGCGCATAACTTTTGTTGCGTCTTAAGTTTCTTATTGCAGTTTTAAAATAATTACGAAACATAAAAGAAGATTTATGATGATGATGTAATGTTTTTGTTATTCAAGTTAATTTTTCATTCATCTAAATCTCACTAAGACAACCCATCTATTTTAAACAGCTTTTACAGCCGCGCTTCTTTGCGAATCCTCTGCTCACTCCGTACGCAGACTCTTTGCGGGATTTGCAACCGCCGCACGTACTGCCTGGAAGCCGATCGTAACCATTGCAATTAATAATGCAACAAGTGTTGTTATCACAAACACTGTCCAGCTAATTGCACTGCGATACGCAAAACTTTGCAGCCATTTATTCATAACAAACCATGCAATGGGTGAAGCAATGATGATAGCAATTCCAACAAGTTTCAAAAAATCCTTCGACAACAATGCAACGATGCTTGTTACACTTGCGCCCAGCACTTTGCGCACGCCAATTTCTTTGATGCGTTGTTCTGCACTGAATGTTGCCAAACCAAATAAACCGAGACAGGAAATAAGAATAGCAATAACCGTGAAGTCGCCGACAATTGCAGACAACTTATTTTCCGTATCATAATTTTTTTGAAAGTCCTTATCTAAAAAACTATAATCAAAAGGTTCAGATGGATTTAAACTATGCCATGCATTTTGAACAACCTGCAATGATGCATTTATGTCGCCTGGTTTTACATGCACGATCGCGTAGTTAGCCTGCGTCGGTAAATTTAACTGGAAGCCATAAGGTGCAATCGGCACATGCAGATCTTCAAAATGAAAGTCTTTTACTACGCCTATAATATTGTAATTGTAGGTAACGCCATTAAACGTTGCGTGTAATTTTTGATTGATTGCCTTTTCTGCATTTGCAAAACCAAAAGTTTTTAATGCTGTTTCATTTAATACAATAGCGCCACTCGTGTCCTGGTTAAAATAGTCATCGGAAAATATTCTTCCGGCAACAGGTTTAATATTTAGCGTTTGTAAATAACGTGTGTCAACATAATTCATCTTCACATCTTTGGCTTGCTGCATATTTCCTCCATCAGTATACATAATATTATCTGCAACATTTGATATGCCGGGATAGTACAACGAAGTGCCTACGTTGATGACCTGAGATCGTTTTAGTAATTCATCTCTTAGTGAAGGATACATTTTCTTTGCTGTTTCACTGCGCAAGGGCACAACAATTTGCCGGTCCTGGTCAAAACCAAGATCTGCAGATCGCAAATATTTCATCTGGTTTGCAATAACAACAGATGCAATAATTAATACAACGGAAATAATAAATTGAAAAATCACTAAGCCTTTACGCAATGCAATTGCAGAAAGAGAATTGGAGAACTTGCCTTTTAAAACTTTTGCAGGATTAAAAGAAGATAAGTAGAACGCAGGATAACTGCCCGCAATTAAACCGGTGATAATTGATACGGCAACAAATGCAAGGATGAGCAATATATTGTTTGAAAAAGATAAGGTGAGTTCTTTGCCTGAAGCAACATTAAAAACAGGCAGCAATAATTGCGTGAAAGCTAAAGCTAATAAAAATGCAAGCAAGCTCATTAAAACTGCTTCGCCGAGAAATTGTGTGATCAGTAATTTTTTTTCAGCACCCAAAACTTTTCTTATACCCACTTCTGAAGAACGCTTTGCAGATTGCGCTGTTGCAAGATTCATGAAATTAATACATGCAATAAGCAATGTAAACAACGCAATAGATGCAAGAATATATAAATAGGTTGTGCTTCCGCCTTCGGTGATATTATCTTTTACATCTTCATCAAGATGAATTTTTTTAAGCGGAACTAGAAATTGTCGTTTATTAAAACCAACTGCCTGCAATTTTTTTCCTGCATATTGTTCTATAAAAGCAGGAAATTTCTCTTCCAGTTTCTTTGCATCAGAACCGGGTTTAAGTTGCAGGTAAGTATAATATAAATTATTCGTTGCAAGATCACCTTGTTGCCGTTTTATATAATCTGCAATGCTGCCACCCATCATGCTCATAAAAAATCTCGCATCAATATGCGAAGGTTTATTGATGGGTTTAAAAACACCTGTTACTAAAAAATCGTGATCGCCATTTGTGCTGCTGCTTACATGAAGCACTTTATGTAATGCAGGCTGATCACCAAATATCTTCTTTGCTATTTCATCACTTAACACAATTGTATTTGGATTATCTAAAGCCGTTGCAGCATTACCTTCAATAAAATTATAGGTGAACATTCTGAAAAAAGTAGAGTCTGCTAAAAACCCTTTTGTTTCATAAAATGATTTTGATTCGCCGTTCTTTTCATTGTATTGCAGAAGCGTTTTATCTTCGGAATATAACGGAGCAAGTCTTGTGGTTTGTTCGATCTCAGGAAAAACATTTTTCATTGTTTCACCCATATCTGCAGGTGTATTAGGCAGCTTTTTAAAATTGCCCAGACCAACAAACTCAGTACCTAACTGGTAAATATTATCGGCATTTTTTTGATAAGCATCGTAACTCGTTTCATTGATAATATACAATGTGATCAACATGCA
>DASZUY010000321.1:0-9728 GCA_035547495.1 Parafilimonas sp.
CGGCACTGCAAATAACACACGCTTGTCATCTGTTTTCGGAATCATTAATGCATGATCGCCGGGAAAAAATTTTTTATCAACCACTAAATGTATTCCCTGAGACGGCGAGATAATTTCATTTGCATTGTCGTTATCCATTTGCATAATATCGTCTGCAAAAACGCCTGTCGCATTAATGACCGTTTTACTTTTTATCTCAAAAGTTCGGTCGCTTATCTCGTCATAAACAACAGCGCCATATACTTTGGCTTGTTTATCTGTTGGCTTTGTCTTCTTTTTTAATAATGACATTACTTCGCAATAATTTAACAACACAGCGCCATGTTTAGCAGCGGTGCTTGCAAGATTTATTGCAAGACGCGCATCATCAAACTGACCATCATAATACATTACGCCACCACGTAAATTTTTCTGACTGATGCCGGGCAAAAAATTCTGTGTTGTTTTCTTACCTAAAATTTTTGTTGCTCCGAGACTTAGTTTCCCTGAAAGAATATCATAGATTTTTAAACCGGAACCATAATAAATTTTTTGTACGAATGAAAATGCAGGAATAATAAAGCCAAGTTTTCTTGTTACCTGTGATGCATTTTCTAAAAGCCAGCCGCGTTCTTTTAGCGCTTCGCGAACCAGTTTTAAATTGCCTTGTTCAAGATAACGAACACCGCCGTGAACAAGCTTTGTAGAACGGCTTGAAGTGCCTTTTGCAAAATCATTTGCTTCAATAAGTATAGTTGAAAATCCGCGGGAAGCCGCGTCTACAGCGGCTCCGAGACCAGTTGCACCACCACCGATGATAAGCATATCCCATGTTTTATTTTCATCCAATTGCGCTAACATGGAATTTCTGTTCATGCTTACCTGCTTTGGTTAATTGATAGTATAACTGATGTTACCATCTTTTTCATCCTTTAGCTGAATGCCTAAAGTAAGCAGTTCGTTTCGTATGCGATCGCTTGTTGCGTAATCTTTTTTAGCGCGGGCATCTTTACGCATGTTTATTAAAAGTTGAATGATACCTTCAAGTTTATTGTCTTCACCTTCCACATGCATTTGTAATCCTAAAATATCTTCAATATATAATTTCATTTTTTGCTGAAGTAATTCAATTGCGGAAGCGCTCAATGCATCAGCAGCAACATGTTTATCTTTTATTCCATTTATGATGGGAACAAGCTCAAACATGTTCGCCAAAACTTTTGCCGTGCTAAAATCATCATTCATAAATTCATCGAATTCTGAAACGAGTTTATGAACTTTCGCATCAAGTTCTTTATCGTTTGCAAGCTGGTTACCGGCTATTGTGAGTTTCTGCAAATTCTCATATGCTTCCCACAAACGTTTCAAGCCTTTTTCAGAAGCCTGCAATGCTTCATTACTAAAATCTAACGTAGAACGATAGTGCGTTTGCAAAATAAAAAAGCGAATTACCATTGGATGATAAGCTTGTTGCAACAACGGATGCTCTCCACTGAACAATTGTGTAAGCGTAATTACATTGTTGTAACTCTTACCCATCTTCTTGCCGTTGATGGTGATCATATTATTATGAATCCAGTAACGCGCAGGAATTTTGTTGTTGCAAACATTGCTTTGAGCAATCTCGCATTCATGATGAGGAAACAATAGATCCATTCCCCCGCCATGAATGTCAAATTGCTCGCCCAAATATTTTGTACTCATCGCGGAGCATTCAATATGCCAGCCCGGAAAACCCATGCCCCACGGGCTTTTCCAGCGCATGATGTGTTCAGGCGGCGCATTTTTCCATAAAGCAAAATCTGCGGTATTTTGTTTTTCTTCCTGGTTATCGAGGTCACGTGTTGTCTCAAGCATTTCTTCCAAAACCCTTCCGCTTAATATTCCATAAGGTTCGCCGCGTTTTGCATATGCTTCATTATATTTTTTTACATCGAAATAAACAGAACCATTTACCACGTAAGCATATCCATCTGCAATAATTTTTTCAATCATTCCAATTTGCTCGATGATGTGCCCTGTTGCTGTTGGTTCAATTGTTGGATCGAGATTGTTTAGGCGATGCATAGCCCAATGATAAAGATTGGTGTATTTCTGCACCAGTTCCATCGGTTCTAATTTTTCGAGCACCGCTTTTTTAGAAATTTTATCTTCTGCGGCGCGACCTTCTTCTTCAAAATGACCGGCATCAGTGATGTTGCGCACATAACGAACTTTATAACCTACGTGCATAAGCCACCGATACACAATATCGAATGTTACATATGGCCGTGCATGACCTAAATGACTTTCACCGCTCACGGTTGGTCCGCACACATACAGGCCAACATGTGCCGGTGTTATCGGTTTAAAAACTTCTTTTTCTCTTGTTAATGAATTATAAACTTTCAGTTCACTCATCGTGCTAAATCTATTTATATGCTACCTGCAAAAATCAAAGCAATTTTTTGATTGAACAATAAAATTTGAGAGATGAATTTTTAATTGAATAAATCTTTAAATGGCAACCCAACATTTATGTATGCCAGGTTCACTACACACGAAATAAATATCATGGCAAAGTTATCAGTGCGGGAAGCATAATGTAAGTTGCATTAAAAGACAGGTTGCAAATTCTTATTCGCTCGCCTTATCTAACAAAACCTGTAAATCTTCTTTCATCTTTCTAATCTGCAAACGCATCTCTTTTAAGGTATTAAAATTAAGGTTGCTTGCTAAAGCATTTTTATAGTTTAGTTCTTTTTCATCAATCAGCCTTTTCAAATTTTGAATTTGCTTGTTTATATCATCCATATTTAACTTTTAGCTTTCTAACAATAGTTTTAGTAAATGCAAATCTCTAAAACATATTACTGTTTGAAAATGATTAAAGTCACTCACTTAACATGACTTCAATCAGCAAACGTTTTGTTTTGTTATTTGATTTTTGCGGGATGTTTGATTTTAAATTACTCCGGCTAAATATTTTTTTTTCAATATTGTTGCTGCAGCTAACTGCATCTAGTGCGCAAGTGAATATGCACGAAATTCCTGTGCTGTGTTATCATCAAATACATAACTGGCTAACTAGCGATTCAAAATCTGCAAGAATGTATATACTTGCTCCTGAAAAATTTCGTTTGCAAATGCAGTTGCTGGCTGATAGCGGTTATCATGCTATTACGCCTGATGAGTTATTAAATTATTATGATAAGAACACTGAACTTCCTTCAAAACCTGTTTTAATAACTTTTGACGATGGCACCGCTTCGGAGTTTGTGAATGCAGTTCCTATATTAAAACAATACCATTTTACTGCCGTGTTTTTTATAATGACGGTTGCTTTAAATAAGAATTTTTATATGAGCAGCCAACAGGTAAAAACTTTAAGTGATGAAGGATTTGCAATTGGCTGTCACACCTGGGATCATCATGATGTAAGGGATTATACAAATGATGACTGGGCAATTCAATTTCAAAAACCAAAACAACTATTGGAAAAAATTACAGGTAAGCCTGTTTATTATTTTGCTTATCCTTACGGCGCATGGAATAATGCCGCAATAGAACAATTAAAAGTTTACAAATACAAAGCAGCATTTCAATTAACAGAAAAACAAAGCGCAAGCAATTCCATTTATACAATACGAAGACTTCTTGTTGATGGTAACTGGAACGCACAGCAGTTGCTGTATGCAATGCATCATGCATTTAAATGAAAACGCTGATAACAATCAGCCTGCAGCCTGACGTTTCTCATCTTTAACCTGTAACACATTTGTGTTATTTGAAAATAAAAATGTTTTCAAAACCCCACAGAATTTTTTTGGTCTTTTTCAGCGCCTGCTTTTTATTAATTGTACAATGCAGCAAATCTGAAACAACGCATCAACAACTAAATACTATTACTGCGAAAGATTCAATTCCATCTCACGATACAATTGATTCCACAAGTTCGTTAACAAGCAAAACACAACTTGATACAGCTTTGTATAACACATTACTGCTGCATCTTGTTCATAACAAACCCAACAATAAATTTCCTGTAAAGACAGCGTATCCTTTGCCCGGTGCCATTCTTCCTTTTAAAAGAGTAGTTACTTACTATGGTAATTTCTATTCTGCGGGCATGGGAATTTTAGGTGAGTTATCACCTGACGTAATGCTTCAGCAGCTAAACACCGAAGTTAAAAGATGGTCTTATGCTGATACGGCTGTGCCTGTTCAGCCCGCACTCGAATATATTGCTGTTACAGCACAACGCAATCCCGGCAAAGATGCGATGTATCGGTTGCGCATGCCGTTCAATCAAATTGATAAAGCACTTGAGCTTTGCAAGCAAGCCAATGCGATTTTAATATTAGATGTGCAGGTTGGTCATTGCAGTTTAATGCAGGAAATACCTGCGCTTTTACCTTATCTTAAAATGCCTGAAGTACATCTTGCTATCGACCCGGAATATTCGATGAAAGATGGTGCAGTACCTTGTTCTGAAATAGGAACATTTGATGCTGATGATATAAATTATACTTCAGATTATTTAGCGCAAATTGTTCGCGCGTATAATCTTCCTCCAAAAATTCTTATTGTGCATCGCTTTACAAAAGCCATGGTTACACACTATAAAAATATTACTACAAAACCCGAAGTGCAAATTGTAATGAACATGGATGGATTTGGTTTTCCTGCAAAAAAAATTGATACTTATAAATCCTGGATTGCAGGTGAACCGGTTCAGTTTACAGGCTTTAAATTATTTTATAAAAATGATATTAAATCTGCACCGTACAGATTGATGACGCCTGCAGAAATTCTCAGCTTAAACCCAAGCCCAATCTATATTCAATACCAATGACAGCAGTTTAAGATTTCATCAAATGAAAATCGAAAGCACTTCAGTTCGAATCAAAATCATCTTTTTGAATGACAACCATCATCGTTTTAAGGCATCAGCTGATGATAGCTTTGATAAAAAATTTTAAAGAAAACTTTTATATTATGAAAACAGATATTCAAATTCAAAAAGACGTAATGGACGAATTAAAATGGACTCCGTTACTCAAGTCATCAGAAATTGGTGTTGCTGCAAAAGAAGGTGTAGTTACGCTTTCCGGCATAGTAGACACCTATACAAAAAAGTTGGAAGCTGAAAAAGCAGCAGCAAATGTTGCGGGCGTTAAGGCTGTTGCACTCAACATCCAGGTAGGCGTATCGCCATATTTTAAAAGAACAGATGCTGAGATTGCTGAAGAAGTATTAAAAGCATTGAAACTGCACACTTCTATCCCCAATGATAAAATAAAAGTTATAGTGGAAGATGGTATTGTTACGCTGGAAGGTGAAGTGGAATGGGAATACCAGCGCGCAGCTGCAAAAAATGCTATTCAAAACTTTGCAGGTGTAACTGATATTTGGAATTTTATTAAGATTAAACCAAAAATTGCAGCTACTGATATAAAAGAAAAAATTAAAGCCGCATTTGAAAGAAGTGCAAGACTTGATGCTAACCGGATTTCTGTAGAAACAATCGGGTCTACTGTTACACTAACGGGCACTGTTACTTCTCTGTCTGAAAAAGAAGATGCAGGTTATGCTGCCTGGGCAGCGCCAGGTGTTACTATGGTTAGCAATAATCTTGAAATAGAACAAGAGGAATACGCCTATTAAAAAAAACGGAGGCAGTCAGTAAAGGTAAACATGATTGCCTCTTTATTCAACACCCTCCTCAATTAAAAACCATGTTTTCAATTCCAAAACTTTTTTAGACAATATTGTTATATTCTTTTAAGCACGATAAATTTAAAAACACTTTAGTTACCGCTTCGAAATTTGATAATTAAAGTTCAATTAAACATCCATACCAGCATTTAAAGCGAACATAATACCCTGCAATTACATTATTTCAAAGCTCGCATACACATAAATGCATCAATTTTTTGCAACTATGTAAGATTAATGTTGAAACAAAAATTGCGATCAAAATCATCAACTGCAGTGACGGCAATCAGCTATTCTCCATTGCACGCATTTTAGCTTTGAAAAAGTTTTGGTACTAGCAAACTTCAAAACAAATATTAAATAACACAATTAAAACTGAAACATAACTATTCATAGAATTTTTTAAAACTTAAATCAACAAAAAACCATGTTTTCAATCCTACAACCTTTAAAAGGTTACTGTTATATTCTTGTTGCAATATCAACAATCTTTTCTGCGCAAACTGTACACGGGCAATCCAAAAAGCCTAATATTATTTTTATTTTGGGCGATGATATCGGATACGAGGCTTTAGGTGTAAATGGCGCTAAATCTTATTCAACCCCAAACCTTGATGCAATGGCTAAGCAAGGTATGAATTTTACAGAATGTCATTCTTCACCACTTTGTTCACCTTCTCGTTTTTTACTGTTAACAGGTAAGGATAATTTTCGGAATTATACTGAGTGGGGCGTTATGGATACGAGCCAGAGAACTATTGGTAACATGTTAAGATATGCAGGTTATAAAACAGCATGTTTTGGTAAATGGCAACTTGATGGCGGAGCGCCTTCAATTAACAGGTTAGGATTTGATAGTTATTGTGTGTGGCATGCATTTGCCGCGGATGAAGATGAAGAATATGGAGCACGGTATAAAAATCCGAAACTTTATGCAAACGGAGAAAAAATTGACGAACACAAAACTGCCGGAAAATATGGTGAAGACATTTTTACCGATTCGGTAATAAATTTTATAGAAAGAAATAAAACTTCACCATTCTTTATTTACTATCCCATGGTTTTAGGTCATGAGCCATGCCAGCCTACGCCTGACGATACAGTATATGCTTCCTGGAGTTTTCCAAAAAGAAATGATACTTCTTTCTTTCCTTCCATGGTTAAGTATATGGATAAAAAGATAGGCCAGATAATAAGCAAAGTAAACGAGCTGGGCATTCAAAAAAATACAATCATTATTTATTGTGGTGATAATGGCACTGCACCAGATCTGAAAGAATATTTAAATAACGATTCTTTGATATGGGGAGGCAAGGGCGCTACCAATGAAATGGGAACGCATGTACCAATGATTGTTTATTGGCCCGGTACTGTTGCTGCTGGTAAAACAAATAACGACCTGATTGCTTTTACAGATTTTCTGCCAACGTTTGCTGATATAGCAGGTATTGAAAGGCCAACCAATTATGGAGCACTTGATGGAGTGAGCTTTGCGCCGCGTTTGAAAAATGGTGCGGGCACACCGCGGGAATGGATATTTTATCATTACGATCATCATCCTGGCATAAACCCTTTTAAAAGATGGGCACAAACAAACACTTATAAATTATATGACACGTGTTCAACATCTGCCGTTCGAAAGTTTTATAATATTGAAAAAGACATAAATGAGAAAAACCCTTTGTCTGATGCATCGCTAACGCCTGCGGAAAAAGAAATTAAAGAAGAACTGTTAGAAGTGATTACAGAACATATAGCTGAAGGTGCTCCCATTTTTCGTAAGTCAGCTTTATCAAATGTTACTGATTCATCGGTAGTAATTACAGATTCGATCGAAATTAACGGAGGTTCTACAATAACTTCAAGCGGCATAGTTTGGAACATTTTTCCAAACCCTACAGTTTCTTCTTGTTCGCACACTTCCAACGGACCTGCGAAAGGAAAACTGCAAGCAACCATAAAAAATTTGAAAGCAAATACAACTTACTATATAAGAGCTTATGCCGTTAATTATGCAGGAACAACTTACAGCAACCAGTTGAGTTTTAAAACACCCATGCATAACCCTGTTGCTACACCGGCAACACTCATTGATACAGGTAAATTTACTGCTAACTGGAAACCGGTTTCTAACGCCAGTACATATAAATTAGACGTAAGCACTTCGTCTGTTTTTTCGGTAAATAAGCCAGTCGTTTTTAGAAAGGGGTTTGATCATGGCTTGAAAGACCCGCAATGCTGGCAGTACAGTTATGATCTTTGTGAGGATTATACCTCATACGCAAGCGCTGCGCCTTCTATTGATTTCGAGGAGTCAAAGGCTTCTATCATAACGAGAGTATTAGACGGTTATGCAACGGAATTATCATTTTGGATAAAAGGAATAGGTACAAATGCTGCAAGCTATCTGCTTGTTGAAGGTTTTAAAGATACCGGGTGGATCACTATAAAAAAGTATACAAACCTTCCAACAACAGGTACTACTGAGATAATTAATACCTCATCAAATCCGGTTTTGCCATCTCACATTACGCAATTCAGATTTACATATACAAAATCCGCAGGCACACTTGCTTTTGATGATGTTGCAATGACATATCTTGCCGCAACGCCCTCATTTGTTGCTGGCTATAACAATGTTACCGTTAACGGTACGTCTGAAAATGTAATTGGTCTGCAGCCTGGCAAAACATATTATTACAGGGTGCGTGCTGTTGATGCATCCAGCGACACTTCCCTTAACTCAAATACAATTACAACCCTTACCAAGATTAAATCACAAAGCTTAGCAGATGCAATTATTCCTGCTTCCGTTTTTCCAAATCCTGCTAATTCAAATGCTACAATAATCTTTAAGGCTGATGGAAAATACCAGATTACTATGATGAATATAGTTGGAAAGATTCTCTTGCATAAGACTGGTGTTTCCTCCAGTGAAATAAATAATGTACCGATTGATATTGGTAATTATGCAAAAGGAGTTTATTTAATAATGGTTACCGACGAAAAAAACAACAGGCAGTTAATTGAACTTGACAAAGAATAAGTAATCAATCTTAACAAACAATGGTGCTTTCGCCAAACGCAACTATCATCATCTGATTTGATGACAGTAATCATATTTTTTGATTGTATGGATTTTAGTTTTGATTTCGCGTTGATGACGAAACAAAATAATCTACCTAATTGAAATTATTATGAAAACCGCTCCTGAAATTAAAAAAGAAATAATTACTGCGCTCAAACAATATCCTGCACTTAATTCAAGCGAAATTAAAATAGATATTATTGCAGGTGTTGCATGGCTTTCTGGCAAAGTTGATCGTTATTATAAAAAGCATTTAATAAAAGAAGCCGTAAAAAATATTACAAGCGTTAAACATTTTCGCATCGATGTTTGGGTTGATCTCTCTAAACAAAAACAGTTAACTGATGAAGAAATTAAGAGTGAAATTCTAAACATATCGTCTGCCGAAATTCCGGGTAATAAATTTTCGGTTAATGTAACCGGCGGTATTGTTATACTTACGGGAACAATATTTTCTGATAATGAAAGAAACATTATTTTGAAAAGTGTTTTTGATGTACCGGGAATTTTAAACGTTTGGGATTTTATAAAAGTTAATAAAAATGCAGACGCTATTCATAGCGAAATAAATCTAATTGTGTTTCGTGAAGCAAAAATCAGTTTAAGCAAACGTGCATTGGAAAAGATTTCTGCATAATAATAAAGTAATAAAATAGCTGGTGTAATGATACCTGCCGGCAAACAAAAATTAAAAACTCAAAACGGATCAAATGTTTTTTTCAATGAAAGAAAACTGTTCGCAGATAAGTTATCGTGTGAAGCCTATTTATTACATATAAGCGAGGTAGCGTCATTACTTCAAACTTCACTTGAAAATGGATTAACACAAAAGCAAATTAACGAAAGGCTTGCTGCTTTTGGTTACAATCGTTTAACTGCACAAAAAGAAAAAACACCATTACAAATTTTACTGCAGCAATTTACCGGTGTGGCTGTGTACTTATTACTCGCAGCTGCTTTTATC
>DASZUY010000322.1:0-15398 GCA_035547495.1 Parafilimonas sp.
GTATCAGAATAAGGCAGCGTTTTATCATGTTCAACCTTACTATAAAAATACGCCCACACAGGTAATGCAGCAGATGCACCTTGACCGTTTGTTGTACTGCTGAAACGAATAAAGCGGTCGTCGCAACCAGCCCAGGCGCCACACAACAATTGTGGTGTGTAACCCAAAAACCATGCATCGCTGTTATCATTTGTTGTTCCTGTTTTACCTGCAATAGCACCATTCACTCCATAACTCCACATTCTTCTGCCGGTGCCCGACCTTACAACACCTTCCATCATACTAATAATATAATAAGCGGTAACATCGCTAATAACTTCTTTACGTTGCGGCGTGTTTGATTGAAGTACATTTCCATTCTTATCTTCAATGCGTGTTATGTACAACGGCTTTACGTTAAAGCCTCTGCCCGGAAACATGCTGTAAGCCTGCAGCATATCATATAAAGAAATTTCGCAAGCGCCCAATGCAATAGATGGATAAGGATCGATGTTATCAGTATGTACATTGCATGTTTTCAAAAACTGAATGAAACGTTTTGCTCCTTGTGCATCATCAGAACCGCTGAGTTGTTTCATGATGTATGCTGTTGCACAGTTACGGCTCCACATTAATGCGGCGCTCATTGGCATTGTGCGACCGGTGCACGATGTACTTGTTGCCGGTACCGTTCCATATTGACCAAAAGTTTGCTGCACATCTTGCACCATTGTATTTGGAGTAAAGCCCGCGTCTTCAATTGCCAAACTATATAACAACGGTTTTATTGTTGAACCAACTTGCCTGCGTGTGTTAACATTTACATGATCGAACTTATACGTTTTAAAATCTATTCCGCCAACCCACGCTTTTATATCGCCGGTTAAAGGATCCATTGCCATAAAACCTGTCTCCAACATTTGCCTGTTGTATTTTATGGAATCGTATGGCGTCATCACAGTATCTTTTTGCCTGTCATCATTCCATGCAAAAACTTTCATAGGTGTTTGAACAAAAAAAGTTTTTCGAATATCATCATCACTCATGCCCGCATCTTTTGAATTTTTCCAGCGATCACTTGCACGCATAGCCGCTTCCAAAACATTCTCATGTCCTTTCCAAACAGTGCCCTTTTTTATATCAGGCTGCGAGTTGAGAATTTTTTGCATATAACTCATGTGCTTTGCTACTGCTTCTTCAGCATACAACTGCATTTTAGGATTGATGGTTGTATAAATTTTCAATCCATCTTTATATAAATTATAACTTCCACCACCCGGCTTTTTATGGTCTTTACACCACTTCTTCATCTCTTCACCCAACACCATTCTAAAGTATGGCGCAAGACCTGTGTTCTCGTTTAGTTTCTCGTAGTTAAGAACAATTTTTTGTGGCTTTATACTGTCTGCTGCTGCTTCGGTGATGTAATTATTCTTCACCATTTGATCAAGCACCGTGTTTCTTCTATCCTGCGAATATTTTGGGTATGTGCGCGGATTATAAATTGATGGCGCTTTCAACATAGCAATTAATGTTGCTGCTTCTGCAACATTTAAACGATCTGGTTCTTTACCAAAAAAAGTTTTTGCGGCGTTGCGAATACCATAAACATTATCACTAAACGAAACAGTGTTTAAATAAATAGTAAGAATTTCTTCTTTGGTGAAGTTGCGCTCGAGCTTTATGGCTATTACGCCTTCTTTTATTTTTTGCGGAATGCGCTTGAAAATATTTGAACTATAATTTGTAAAAAGGTTTTTTGCTGTTTGCATGGTGATGGTGCTTGCGCCACCTTCGCCACCTAAAGAAAATAATGCACGCGCTAATGAACGCGGATCAATGCCATCGTGATCATAAAAGCGTTCATCTTCTGTTGCCACCAATGCTTCAACAACGTATTTGCTAATATCGCTGTACTTCACATTCACGCGATCCTGCAAATAATATTTACCCATCAATGTTCCATCATCTGCATACACCTGGCTCGCTAAAGATGCAGAAGGGTTTTGTAATTCTTCTATTGATGGCATCTTGCCAAGCAATCCTAAATCAGCGGCAACTATTACTAAAATCCCAAGACCAAGTACAACAAAAAATGTTATCCATAAAATACGAACTGATCTTTTTATTCCGGAAGCTTTCTTCTTTTTGTTCGAAACTTTTTTACTCATGTTCATTTAAAATTTTCCAGGCAGAACTTTTTCAATTAAAGATTTATAACCCTGCAAATCTTTTGTATTATTTAATACATCAAGGTTCTGCTGACTAATAATTGTAAAACTATATTTTTCCGGTTTTAACCATGGAATTATTACACCCGGCGCTTGTGGTTTTACTTTATCAGCATAAATTAATGCGGAGGCTGCATCGCTAAACGGGCCAACCAATACAATGTTTAAAGTATCATTTAATTTGGTTGAAGTAATATTTATTTTCTGATTATAAAAATTTGCCTGGTTATAGCGATTGAATGCGTTGCGTGTTTCATTTGCATAAACAGGATCAACCTTGTTTAGCAATATTGCAACAAACTGCTCGTCTGATGCATTGAACACATATGTTTTTATTTCACCGGAAACAGTTTTAATTGTATCCGTTTTTGGTGCTGCAACTTTTTGCGCTTGTTTTGAAACAACGGAATCTCTTTTCGTTTCCGGCTTCGCCTCGTTAAGATTTTCAACAGGATTTAAGTTTACAACCGGCGCAGGTTCATCTTCAGGCAATCTTGTTATTTGCAAATTGGTGAGATAAGTTTCTATTTCATTGCGGCGTCTTAATACATCAATCATTGTTTGCGCTTTTTCTGCAAGCGGCGTGCCTTCAGATTGGCCGGTTAATGCAATCAGTCTTTCAATTGCTGCGCTGTCTTCATGCTTCGAAACATAATAGATCGCTTCGATATATAATAGTTGCGGCGTCCAGTGAGAATTACCATACAAACTGTCTGCCTGCGCTTGCGCAACTTTTGCCGAATCAAAATTTCCTTCTATAAATAAATTATAAACATTCTCGTATGCTTTAGTTGCAGCATCTTCCGGTTGTTCTTTGTTTGATGAAGCTGGATTTGCAAGCAGTTTTGCATATTTTCCATCTTTAAATTTTGTATTCAAAACAGTTAACGCCGAATCTGCTGAAAACTTTTTACCGATCTTATTATAACAATAATACAAGCCTGCTAAAGATTCTTCAAGATGCGTGTTATCAGGAAAACGTTTATTCAAAGAATCGTAAGATGCAATCGCTGCATAATAATCTTCAAGGTCGTTTTGAAATTCTTGTCCGTTACCAAAAAAAGCTTCAATAATTTTTCCGTTCGAAGATTGCATTTGTGCATCTGTGAGCGGAATATTCGCAAGCAAAGCATCATAAGAAATTTCACCAACGCCGGCAGTAAATTGTTCCGAAGCCGGTCTGGTGATGTTGTCAGCATTATCCTGAGAAGAATCGGCAGCTCTGTCCGGATCTAATCCACCTGTTGCCTGTTGTGCAATTTGTTTGTTAATGGCATCGATGCGTTGCCAATTATCAACATTAGGTCTGTTGCCCCATGCAACATGAAAGCTGTTTAGCCCCGATGCTTTTAATGATTGATTATTAAAATACCAATCACCTTTTGATGAAGTTGCAGTAAAGAGATCAGGCGAAGCATTGTTTCCGTTAATACCACCAATACCAGATGCCTGTACAGCAGGATTTATAAACACGGAAGTATCCTCATCTTTTAAACCCTGTGCTTTTCTTAATCGTCTTACCGTTTTTTTAATTAAAGCAACGCGTTGTGCTTCGGGCAAATGTGCTACAAGCTGCAAACTGTCTTCATCATGTATAACCTGAATATTTGTTGCAATCGTTTGCAATGCGGTAAGCCTTGTTGAAAGTCTTTGTTGTGAAATCGAATCTTTCAAACTACTTGCATCAACACTATCATAAGCATTTTTTGCTGCGATGTAATCTGGCTTGTTATAATTAACATCACCCAACATCATAAACGAAAGACTGCGTTGCTCAGGATTATCTGCAGTATTATATTTAATACTTTTCTTTAAAAAAATATTTGCGTTCGCATAATCTTTATCCTGAATAGCAAGTTCCGCTGCTTTGTAATAAATCAAATCGCGATAAGCAACAAACTTATCTTTTTGTGCAAGATGTAAAAGACTCTGAATTTTTTTATCATTAGTATTTGATGAATCATCAGAAGCATTAAGTGCATTTAAGCGTGCATAAATTTCCATCACCGGATCAACCGTATGGTCTGCTGCGAGTTCAAAATATTTTTTTGCATCTTCATTCGAACCTGCAATTGCGTACAGTTGCGCTGTTAAATATTCTCGTCTTGCTTTTGCAAGACGATCGTCATCCAAATCTGTTGCCTTGCTTAAATGATAGGCAGCGCTATCATAAATTTTTTCCGTATAAAATAAATAGCCAAGCGTTTCATGCAACTCAGGTTGTAAACGTTCAGGGAAATTCGGATCGCTTCTTAATATTTCAAGAATAGCAGAGCCTTCATAAGGCTTGCCTTCTGCCATATAATTTTTCGCAACCCAAATCAAATCTTCATTTCTTCTTGGCGGCTTCGAAAGAATTTCTTTTAAGCCTGTTGGCTCTTTTGTTGAAATAGAAAACACAGTGCTGTTTGCATTGCTTCCAATCGGAATATCATAACCCTGATCTTTCGGTGCAAATGCATAATTGATATACAGAAAAACATGTTCAGCAGAATCGAAATCTTTTCGCAGATAATATGCCTTCCCCATTAAAAAATATAAATCATCTACCCAATCATTTCTCAGATCATGCAATAAAATACCTGCATTACATTTATAAATTATGCTGTCAATATCAGGATCGGTTGAAGTAACATCAAGGGAATAATTATAATAAGGCAAAAGTTGCGTGTAATCATCTTTCGTACTTTGCTTTGCTCTGTCTATAATGGCATCGAGCCTGTTATTTGCATTAAAATAATAATTATAATGTGTGATGGTATTTTGGTAAAACTTTTTGCCCCTGCTGATTTTTGTATCCGGTGTTTTTTCTGAAGCTAAAGTGCGGTTCTCGTATTTATCAGGCTTCTTAAGATCAATGGTTGTGCCGGGCTGTGCCACTACAAGGGTTGCGAGTTGCATCAACAAAAAAATCAACAATAAATTACCGGCAATTCTCATGCAGCAAATATTCAATATATTTAACTCAAAACGGCTTCAAATATTTTAAAATTAGCGTTATTTTTCCGCAGAAGCCGCAAGCTTTGTAAGCACCACCTTTGATTTGCAGAACATATGTCAAAAATAACAGACAATACTACATTAAAGAGGCTGCGTAATCACTACCGGCTTGTAATTATGAACGATGATACTTTTGAAGAAGTAATTAAGTTCAGGCTTACAAGAATTAGTGTTTATATAGCAATGAGCACGATATTTTTATTGCTTGTTGGTTTAACGGTGGCACTGCTTGTTTTAACACCATTGAAATTTTATATACCGGGTTATGGTAAAAAAGAAAGTAAGACTGAATTGCAATTACTAAAAATGCGCACAGATTCTTTGGAGCAGGCACTTCAATATAAAGAACAATATTTGGACGGATTAAAAAAAGCTTTAGGCGCTGATAAAACAGTTCCGCGTGACACTACATCACTTAAAGTTTCGAAAGCAGATATTTCTAATGATTGATAGCAACAAAGAAAAAAATACTTCAAACAAAAATTTGCTGATTCAATATGCAAGTTTGGGTGCGCAAATACTTGCCGGTTTAATTGTTGCAGTTGCTATTGGTTATTGGCTTGATGAAAAAATAAAATTTTCATTTCCCGTCTTCATCTGGTTGCTTCCGCTACTTGTTATTATTGCAATGATATTAAAAGCAGTTAGAGACACATCGAAAAAATAACATGAACAAGAACGTAATACAATATTTTAAACCGGTAATCTTTTTGTTTGTTATCGTCATGATTTTGGTTTTAATTTTTTCAAGCTGGCTTGATGCACATCAATTCAATCATTCAGTATTATTAGTTGCAAATTTTATATTGCTGCTCCTAATTATAATAACCGGGTTGTTACACATAAAAGCAGCAACTAACAATAACCCGCATGCATTTATAAGAAGTATTACACTAAGCACTTTTATAAAGTTGATTGTAATTGCCGTAACCGTGCTGATTTATTTTAATGCTGCAGGTGAAAACAGAAGTATTTATGCTGTGGGTGCCGCCATGTTGCTTTATGTTTTTTATACCGTTTTAGAAGTGAGAGGTGCAATGCGTTTAAATAAGAATAGAAATGTCGAAAGTTGAACATCCATTGCATGCGCTTGCTGCTTACTTACCAGAAAATAGTTTTGAAAAGGTCGCGGAATATCTGCATCAATATAAAGTACATCTTACATTAACAAGGCAACGACAATCTATTTTAGGAGATTACAGAAATGCAATACATGGAAAAAATCATCGCATAAGTGTAAATGCTAATCTCAATAAATTTTCATTTCTTATAACACTATTGCATGAGCTTGCACATTTGCTTGCATTCGAAAAATTCGGAAATCGCATACAGGCTCACGGCAAAGAATGGAAATCTATCTACAAAAATTTGTTGGCTGATTTTGTTCATCACAAAATTTTTCCTAGAGACGTCGAGCATGCATTGTATCAATCAATGCAAAACCCGGCAGCAAGCAGTTGTGCAGAAGAAAGTTTGTTACGCGTATTGCGTAAATATGATGTTGCAAAAAATGATTTTCATCTTTTAGAAGAATTGCCGAAAGGAAGTTTATTTAAATTGGATGACGGAAGAGTTTTTGAAAAAGGTGAGCGATTGCGCAAACGCTTTCGTTGCACAGAAAAAAAAACAGGACTGGTTTATTTATTCAGTCCTGTTTATGAAGTTAAGCTTGTTCAATAATTTTTATAGACCGACTAATAAGCCAACATTAACACCAAGATTTCCGTTGTGTAATGTTTTATTATCATTCTTCGTTATGTCTGTTAGACCCTGGTAAAATGCAAGGTCTGTATTCAACCATGTTTTTGGTGCAAGCCTGAAATTTAAACCAGCACCTGCGGTAACACCAAAGTCAAAACTTTTCAAATCATCTTTAATATCTGTTTTCACTTTTACATTAGAGACAGTGGTTGTTGAATTTGCGCTCGATAAAAAGCCAAAGCTTGGTCCAACATAAATCTTCGGGCGAACAGCGCTGCCATACTTACCCGCGAAATACGTAAGCTTCAACGGAACACGGATATAGTTTGCGTTGATCACATTATCAACTCCTGAAACTATAGCTTTGTTTCCTTCTGCAGAATATTTTACATCTGCGCCAATACCAAAGTTTGATTTGGTGCTATACATAAAAGCCACACCTGCACTCCACGAAGGATCAAACTTTGTATCACCATTTGAATTGTTTATCCAACTATGACCAAAACTGCCTGCAGGACCGATTGAAAATGTTTGTGCGTTCAATTTTGAAAAAACACTCATTACTAAAATTGCAACAATTGCGATTGTTAGTTTCTTCATATTGTTTGATTTGTTTGACAATCGAGTTAAAAAAATTCATGCCAAACAAAAATGTTAAACGTTGCTTCTGATGCAGCGTTTTATAAAATAAAAAAGCGCTTACAATTATACAAGCGCTTATATAAATATTTATGAATAGGATTTTAGGCAACCGCTTTTTTCACAAGATCGGCAGCTTCGCTGAGAAGAATTGCAGATTCAACTTTTAAACCGCTTTCATCAATTAATTTTTTTGCCTCTTCTGCATTCGTGCCTTGCAGTCGCACGATGATAGGGATATTAATATTGCCTAATTTATTGTAAGCTTCAATAACACCAGCCGCAACTCTGTCGCAACGAACAATGCCACCGAAAATATTGATGAGTATCGCTTTTACATTCGGGTCTTTTAAAATAATTCTGAAACCGGCTTCAACAGTTTGTGCATTTGCAGTGCCGCCAACATCTAAAAAATTTGCAGGTTCACCGCCACTTAATTTAATCATATCCATTGTTGCCATTGCAAGCCCGGCACCATTTACCATGCAACCAACATTACCATCAAGCTTTACAAAATTCAAATTGTATTTTCCTGCTTCCACTTCTGTCGGGTCTTCTTCAGAGATATCACGTAACGCTTCTAAATCAGGATGACGCATCAATGAATTATCATCCAAATTCATTTTACAATCAACCGCAATTATTTTATCATCACTTGTTTTAAACAATGGATTTATTTCAAGCATGCTACAATCCAATCCCACATACGCATTATATAAATTGGTAACAAACTTTACGCAGTTCTTAAATGCTTCACCGCTCAATCCAAAATTGAATGCAATCTTTCTTGCCTGGAAAGCCTGCAAACCGCCGGAAGGATGTACCCATTCTTTAAAAATTTTATCCGGTGTATCGTGCGCTACTTTTTCAATTTCAACGCCACCTTCTGTACTGTACATAATTACATTCTCACCCTTTGCTCTATCCAATAAAATAGATAAATAAAATTCTTTTGTGGGATTTGGCCCGGGATAATAAACATCTTGTGCCACCAAAACTTTGTTTACTTTTTTACCTGCAGGTCCGGTTTGAACAGTAACCAATGTGCCGCCTAAAATATTACCGGCGATGGTTGCAATTTCTTCGAGGCTTTTTCCAACAGCAACACCACGTTGTTCTGTGCCCGCAATTTTTCCTTTACCACGACCACCTGCATGTATCTGCGCTTTTACTACTGCAAAATTATTTTGTGTTTGACTTTTTATCTGGCGATAAGCATCTTCTGCTTCATGCACTGTGCTGCATGCAAAGCCTTCCTGAACAGGAACATTATAATTTTTTAATAAACCTTTTGCCTGGTATTCGTGCAGATTCATACAATGTGTTTTTGCGAAGATAATAGTTTAGGATTTTGATTTTATCTATTAAACATGTGATTTAAAATTTTGTAAGTTGTGGCAATATCAACATCTCATGCAACCAACAAAATGGTTTGAACGAAAATTTGATTTCAATTCGCAACAAAATATTTTCCCTTCTATTATTGAAAGACTTGCAGGAACACCTGCACGATTGGATGAAAAGTTTAAATCTATTCCTCAAAAAATATTAACTGAAAGAATTGATAACACGTGGTCAATAAAAGAAAATGTTGGTCACTTAACAGACCTTGAACCATTGTGGCAAGGAAGATTGGAAGATATTCTAAAAGGTGAAAAAGAAATGCGTCCAACTGATTTGCAAAACAGGAGGACGACTGAGGCAAATCATAATGATGTTGCGATACAAGAATTATTAAAAAATTTCAGGCATATAAGAATGCAAACAATTACCATGATTGAAAATTTAACTGCAGAACAAATTTTTAAATCTGCATTACATCCAAGATTAAAAACACCGATGCGCACACTGGATTTATTTCTTTTTGTTGCAGAACACGACGATCATCATTTGGCAAGAATAACTGCGCTAGCAAAATTGCTCAGCAAATAAAAAAGGCTGTTTCTTTCGAAACAGCCTTAACAACTATTGAAAATTATTTATTCAAATTTTAAATCCAAACCTAAACCTCTTAATTCATGTACCAACACATTGAATGATTCAGGGACACCGGCTTTGGTAATGTTGTCGCCTTTTACAATTGCTTCATACGTTTTTGCACGACCAATAATATCATCTGATTTTATTGTAAGCAATTCTTGTAAAATGTTTGATGCACCATAAGCTTCGAGCGCCCAAACTTCCATTTCACCAAAACGC
This sequence comes from Parafilimonas sp., assembly GCA_035547495.1. GTDB lineage: Bacteria > Bacteroidota > Bacteroidia > Chitinophagales > Chitinophagaceae > Parafilimonas. The sequence continues at coordinate 9,750 of DASZUY010000322.1, forward strand.
TGACCACCAAATTGTGCTTTACCACCAAGAGGCTGTTGCGTAATTAAGCTGTAAGGTCCGATAGAACGTGCATGCATTTTATCATCAACCATGTGGTGCAGTTTAATCATATAAATTACACCCACTGTGGCTTTCTGATGAAAACGTTCGCCCGTTTCACCATCATACAAATATGTATGACCCATTGATGGAATGCCAGCTTTCTCGCAGTTTTCCGCAATTTCATCTGTTGTTGCACCATCAAAAATTGGCGTTGCGAATTTTGCACCTATCTTTTTACCAACCCAACCAAGAATGGTTTCATAAATCTGTCCAAGATTCATACGGCTTGGTACACCGAGCGGATTCAATACAATGTCAACCGGTGTTCCGTCTTCCATGAAAGGCATATCTTCTTCGCGAACAATTTTTGCAACGATGCCTTTATTACCATGACGACCCGCCATCTTATCTCCCACTTTCAACTTACGTTTTACAGCGAGATAAACTTTTGCAAGTTTTAATACACCTGCAGGCAATTCATCACCGATTGAAATATTGAATTTCTCTCTCTTGTACCGGCCTAATTCTTCGTTATATCGAATGTTAAAGTTGTGCAATAAAGTATTGATGCGGTCATCAACATCTGCATCGCCTGTCCAACCCAAAGGATTTACATTTTGATAATCTATCGCACTTAAATTCTTTTGATTGAATTTTGCAGATTTACCAATCAGCATTTCGCCGAAGTTGTTGCTAACACCTGCAGAAGATTTATCTTTTAAAAGTGTTTGCAATTTATCGAGCAATACTTCTTTTAAATCTTCAACATTTTTCTCGTGCACTTTTTCAACTTTTTCCAACAGTGCTTTTTCGCGCACCTTTCCGTTCTTATCTTTTTTAGCACGCTGAAAAAGTTTTTTATCAATAACAACACCTTCTGTTCCGTTTGGTGCTTTTAATGAAGCATCTTTTGCATCACCCGCTTTGTCACCAAAGATGGCGCGTAACAATTTTTCTTCCGGTGTTGGATCGCTTTCACCTTTTGGTGTGATCTTTCCAATTAAAATATCACCTTCACGCACCTGTGCACCCACACGAATAATACCATTATCATCCAGATCTTTTGTTGCTTCTTCAGATACGTTTGGAATATCAGGCGTTAATTCTTCTTCGCCCAGTTTTGTATCGCGAACTTCCAGTTCAAATTCATCAATATGAATTGAAGTGAAGATATCATCGCGTACAACTTTTTCACTGATTACAATAGCATCTTCAAAGTTGTAACCTTTCCAGGGCATGAATGCAACCTGCAGGTTACGACCCAATGCGAGTTCACCGTCTTTTGTTGCATAACCTTCGGTTAAGAAATCGCCTTTCTTAACGGCTTGTCCTTTTCTAACAGCAGGTTTTAATATAATAGAAGTCGACTGGTTTGTTTTGATAAATTTAGTAAGCCTGTACACTTTTAAATCATCTTCAAAACTTACCAAACGGTCAATGTCATTTCTTTTATAACGAACATGAATTTCTCTTGCATCAACATATTCAACAACACCATCGCCATCTGCATGAATTTGAATTCTTGCATCACGTGCAGCCTTGCCTTCTAATCCTGTTCCTACAATTGGAGATTCAGGACGAATAAGCGGAACTGCCTGGCGCTGCATGTTTGAACCCATTAATGCACGGTTCGCGTCATCATGTTCAAGAAACGGAATTAATGAAGCACTTAAACCAACAATCTGGTTTGGCGCAACATCCATATATTCTACTTCGCTTTTTTCAAGAATCGGGAAGTCCCCTGTTTGACGGCTAACAATTCTGTCTTCGACAAAATTTCCATGATCATCAACAGGCACACTGCTCTGCGCAATCTTTGCTGTGTCTTCTTCTTCGGCACTTAAGAAAGTAAGTTTTTTCATATCAACCTTACCATCTTTTACTTTATGATAAGGTGTTTCGATGAAGCCCATTTCATTTATCTGCGCATGCACGCACAATGTCGAGATCAAACCGATGTTCGGACCTTCGGGTGTTTCAATTGTACACAAACGACCGTAGTGCGAATAGTGTACGTCACGAACTTCAAAGCCTGCGCGTTCACGGCTTAAACCGCCGGGACCTAAAGCTGAAATACGACGTTTATGTGTAATTTCTGAAAGCGGATTTGTTTGGTCGAGGAACTGTGATAACTGTGATGTTCCGAAGAATGAATTGATAACGGAAGAAAGTGTTCTTGCATTAATCAAATCAACCGGCGTAAATACTTCGTTATCGCGAACGTTCATTCTTTCACGAATAGTACGCGCCATACGGGCAAGTCCAACGCCAAACTGCGCATACAATTGTTCTCCAACAGTACGAACACGACGGTTACTCAAATGATCAATATCATCAATTTCTGCTTTCGCATTGGTTAAGCGAACGAGATATTTAATGATTTCAATAATATCTTCTTTCGTTAAAACTTTTGTTTCAAGTTTTTGTGTTACGGCAAGTTTGCGGTTGATTTTATAACGACCCACTTCACCTAAATCGTAACGCTTATCGCTAAAGAATAATTTATCAATAATACCACGCGCAGTTTCATTATCCGGAGCATCAGCACCGCGCAACTGGCGATAGATATGCTGAACAGCTTCGAGTTCACTGTTAGAGGTATCTTTATTTAATGTATTATAGATGATGGCATAATCGCCGCCCACATCTTCTTTCTGAATGAAAACGCTTTTTACATCAAGCTCTGCAATCATTTCAATGGCATCTTCATCAAGAACCGTATCGCGTTCCATGACGATTTCATTACGCTCTATTGAAACAACTTCGCCGGTATCTTCATCCACAAAATCTTCAACCCATGTTCTTAAAACACGTGCTGCTAATTTTTTACCAATGTAATTTTTAAGTGTCTTCTTGTCGGCCTTTACTTCGTCAGCCATTCCAAATAATTCCAGAATGTCTTTATCAGTTTCAAAACCTATAGAACGAAGCAAAGTAGTTACGGGGAATTTTTTCTTACGGTCGATATAAGCATACATTACATTATTAATGTCTGTAGCAAATTCCATCCATGCGCCTTTAAAAGGAATTACACGTGCAGAATAAATTTTCGTTCCGTTTGGATGGATTGACTGACCGAAGAATACACCCGGTGAACGGTGAAGCTGAGAAACAACCACACGTTCCGCGCCGTTGATAACGAATGTGCCGCGCGGCGTCATGTAAGGAATATTTCCCAAAAACACATCCTGAACGATGGTTTGGAAATCCACGTGCTCTTCATCGTTACAGCTTAAACGCAATTTAGCTTTAAGCGGAACAGCATATGTGAGACCACGCTCCATACATTCTTCAATGGTGTAGCGCGGAGGATCAATAAAATAATCTAAGAATTCAAGAACGAAAATGTTCCTGGTATCTGTAATTGGAAAATTTTCCTTAAATACTTTAAACAAGCCTTCGTTATTACGCTTGTCGGGAGTAGTTTCTAACTGGAAAAATTCCCTGAAAGATTCTAACTGAATATCTAATAAATCTGGTGATTCAGCTAAGTTTTTTGTTTTTCCAAAGCTGATTCTGTTTTGCACTTTAGTTGATGACATATCTGATTGATAGTTTTCCGGAAACAATAATTCGGGCAGAACTTACAGGTTCTTTAAACATTGAATTTATAAAGCCTGCGATTTTAATGGCCATTGCCGCCTGCTTCTTTGCCAATATACCCAAAAATTTAAGGAGGGCAAAATTAATAAAAAGTCACAATATAAATAAGAACTAATTTTTTATCCCATAAGGGCATGTATTTTATTTAGAAAAGGTTAACAACTATAAGCCTCGTTAAATTTTAAACTTTAAAAAAACAGTAACGTCTCAAACGAAAATCAGATAATGAAAAAACAAGCTACAATCCTTGCCGTGCTGTTCATCCTTATTTCCGGTATTACCGAAGCGCAAATGTATGGTGGCGGCTTTTATATTCAAAGGGGTTACAGGCGACCTCCTCCACGCCCCATGCAAAGGTACCAGCGCTACCCGAGGCAAAGACAACAACCTTACCGCCCTACGATTAACCTGAGTTTTGGGTACGGTTATCCCAATCTCGACAAAAACTATTTTCCCAGCCAGTTTAATGGCGCAGTAAATGCTTACGAAGGAAATAAGTTTACGCAAACCGGTCCTGTAACCGGCGCATTAGATTTTCAGTTTAGCAAATACAGCAGTATTGGCGTTATGGGCACTTATGGAAAAGTGAGCGTGCCATATTACGATTTTAGCTCGAATGGAGACGTTCCATCCTTCAACGGAAACATCAAGAGCTGGAGTGTATTATTTAATATGATGACTTACTTTCCAAGTTATGAAAATACAGTAAGTCCATATATCCGCACAGCGGTTGGTATCAGCACGCATAATGAAGATTATTTATACCCCGATGGCAGTAAGGCAGTATTGGGCGGAAGTAATATTACGGATCTCGCTTACCAGGTTTCCATTGGTGCAAGATTTAATATGTCGCCCAATGCCGGGTTTTTTCTTGAAGCAGGTTATGGAAGATATATAGCAAGCGGTGGTCTTACGTTTCGCTTTTAATCAATAACAACTTTTCATTTAATCGTAAAAAAATGCCTTCCCGATAGAAGGCATTTTTATTTATTGCAGTTGAGATTATTTTATTGATTACAAGGCTATATTTTTTGCGTATAAATAATCGCAATATCAATTTATAATTATCGTTTATTTGTCTGCATGCCTCAACATTGTTCACGCTTAACAAAACTTTCTGCAATTTTCATTTTATTGTTTTATGCTGATGCAATATTTTCTCAACCCGCAAATTCAGCTGCAACAGATGCATTCATCATTACAAGAATGGTTGATAAATTTCATGTGCAGCCAAGAACTTTGAATGATAGTTTATCTGCTGATTTTTTCAATCAATTTTTAGAACAGCTTGATGAGGATCACATCTATTTTAATAAAGAAGATGTAAACCAATTTTCTGCTTACAAACTTCAATTAGACGATGAAATAAAACAGAAGAAAAATGATTTTTTGAAATTGGTGATAAGCGTTTATTCTAAACGATTGCAGCAGGCAGATACAATGATTGATAACATCGCCCAAAAACATTTTAATTATTTATTGCCGGAAAAATTTACTGTTGCAGAAGACTCTTCTTATCCTGCAGATATTGCCTCGATGCACAATAAACTTTATAAAAAAATGAAGTTAGACGTGCTGAACGATTTGCTTGAATTAAACGATAACATCTCTCAAAAAAATACAGCACGCCTGAAGCAAATTTTAGATAGCGCACAAACAGTTTTTCAGAAAAAAACAGAATCTGTTTATAAAAGAAATATTGCGCGCATCACACAAGCACCTGGCGGTGTTGAACAATTTGTTGCAAATGAATATTGCAAAGCACTCGCCGTATGTTTTGATCCGCACACAGAATTTTTTCCACTAACAGAAGAAGAAAATTTTGAAAGCGAATTGGGCAATCAACGATTTCGTTTTGGCTTTGCTATAAAAGAAGATGATGCCGGAGGCGTTTTAATAAATGGACTTGAGCCGGGAAGTCCTGCATTCAAATGCGGCGTTTTAAATAAAGGCGATAAGTTTCAAACATTGCAATGGGAAGGTCAAAGTGCTATTGATGTTTCT
>DASZUY010000323.1:0-4884 GCA_035547495.1 Parafilimonas sp.
TAAACAGAAAAGAGAAATGAACAGGATAAAACACTTAAATGTTTTCATGCGTGTATTTTTTATTTTCGAATGATAATAATGCGTGATTTTTCTCATGCGGCTTGAAAAGTGAAAATAAAGTATTGAAATAAATAAAAACAACCGTTTATCATTTATCAATTGCACAAGATATTAAACAAGTTTGTTTTTCGCTTCTTCCGGAACCGGCATTAATTTTTTGTTTTGATAATCGTAACAATGTATCCCTGTTTTAGCTTTTGCAGCAAGAATTAATTTTTCACCATTAATAATTTCAATCTGATAAAAAATATCAAAGCCAAATTTATCAAAGCCTGAAATTGCAACAGAAATTTTTACTTCATCGCCATAGTTCAATTCTTTTTTAAACTCAAGTGCTGCATCAGACATTATTAGAGAGATGTTTTCAAAGTTGAATTCAGAATAACCAAAATGATTTAAAAATTGTTGGCGGGCTTCATGAATAAGTGAAAGAAAACTATCATTGCCAACATGACCTCCGTAATTCAAATCTGTAATGCGGATCTTTATATTGGTTGAAAAATTAAAATGCCCCGGCAAATTTATTTTAACGCGTTCCATTATTGATGTTTCAAAAATTCAACTAACTTATCTGTTGCTTTTCTGCGATGACTAAATAAATTTTTTTCTGAGAGTTCCATCTCTGCAAAGGTTTTATCGCTGCCTTCGGGAACAAAAACAGGATCGTATCCGAAACCATTTTCGCCTCTTCGCTCGTAAATTATTTTGCCTGTTGTTATTCCATCAAACATATATTCTTTATCATTAAACATTAAAGAGATTACCGTTTTAAACCGCGCAGATCGATCAGTAATTCCATTTAAATTTTGCAGAAGCTTATCAATATTGGCATCAAAATTTTTTTCATCTCCTGCATAACGTGCGCTTTTAACGCCTGGCTCGCCATGCAATGCATCTACTTCAAGCCCGGTATCTTCACCAAAACAATTTTGTTTTGTAAGCTCATGAATTGTTTTTGATTTTTCTGAAGCATTCGCTTCAATTGTATCATACGGCTCCGGAATATCTAAATCAATTGCCGCTTCGTGTAACGTAATAATGTCAAAGTACTCTCCTATTATAGAGCGAATTTCTTCAACTTTATGCTGATTGTTTGTTGCGAATATGAGCGTGCTATTTTTCAAGATTGAACATTTTTTGTAAACTCTTCCAAAGTTTTTTCTTTTCTGCAATTGCATGTGCAGATGAATTGTTTAAATCCGCAAGTGATGGTGCAACGAGTATCTTGCAATTATCATATTCCTGCACCTGGTAATCGGGCATGGCAAATGGTAATTCAATTTGTAAAGCATTAATTCCAAACAGCAATAAATATCCAGGTTTTAATTCTTTTTTCAATTCGGAAAAAGATTCAGCATTAATATTAAAATTCATTAAAGCAATATGTGCAAGATTAAGTTTACAGGCGTTTAAAATACCTGATAAAAATTGCAGATTTTCATCGCTTACATAAATATTCTCTTCATCATTTACAAGTACAATAATTTTTTTTTGATAATCGCCTAAATACTGTTTGGGTAATTTTTTTGTTTCCGTAACAACAACCTTCTTCGGTTTTATCTCTTCATCAATATAAACCAGAGATTTTCCATAAAGTTCCGCTAAAACGAAAGCCGGCAGTTGCTGTTCATTCTTCAGTTCCATCTGCTAAGCAAAATTTTTGCAAGTTTACTATATGATTGGCGGTTAAAGCGTGTGCAGAATTTTTATTTTCTTTGTATCAAATTTACAGCTATGTCAGAGGTATTAGATATAAGCGTTACGAAAGTGAAAAAAAGCAGGTTGAATAACCTGGATATTAACAGTCTTCCTTTTGGAAAGCATTTTACAGATCACATGCTGGAGGCAAATTTTGAAAACGGTGAGTGGAAAAATATTGAGATAAAACCATATCAGCCTTTGCAACTCGATCCTTCAACTTCTGCACTGCATTATGGGCAGGCAATTTTTGAAGGCATGAAAGCCTTTCGAAATGATAGTGGTGATGCATTTATATTTCGTCCTTACGAAAATTTAAAACGCTTCAATCTCTCAGCACAACGTATGTGTATGCCGGAAGTTTCAGAAGAATTATTTATCGATGGTTTGCGCCATTTAATTGAAATTGATAAGGATTGGATTCCTTCAAAGCCGGATCATTCCTTATATATAAGACCATTGATGTTTGCAACGGATAACACGATTGGTGTTAGACCTTCTGACACTTATAAGTTTCTGATCATCATGTGCCCTGTCGGACCGTTTCATGCCGCGCCGATGAAAATTGCGGTAGAAGAAAAATATACACGTGCGGCACCCGGCGGTGTCGGTTTTTCTAAAAATGCAGGTAATTACGGCGGAAGCATGTACCCTGCAATGCTTGCAAAAGAGCAGGGTTACGACCAGGTTTTATGGACAGATGCTTTTGAACATAAATGGTTGCAGGAAGTAGGTATGATGAACGTGGGATTTATGTTGAATAACACCTTTGTTACACCAGCGTTAGAAGACACTATTTTGAAAGGTGTGACAAGAGACAGCATCATTACATTGTTGAAAGATATGGGTATTACAGTAGAAGAAAGAAAAATTAGTATTGACGAAATAATTGAAAGATTTGACAAAGGAGAGGTGAAAGAAGTTTTTGGAATGGGAACAGCTGCGGTAATTTCCCTGATCGAAGAGTTGAAATACAAGGATAAGATCATGAAGTTTGATGTTCACAGCTTTTCTATCGCCAAAAAAGTTAAACATAAATTAAATGAGATTCGCTCGGGAAAGGCTGAAGATGTTTATGGTTGGATGTTTAAAGTGTAGCGAATAGCTACTGTTAGTTTGATGACCTCATTCATATTTCAACCTTTTTTGCGTTTCCTTTTGAATAGAGTTCTGAATTTTTTGGAATTTCCTCTTTGGCCAATTACCTTTGCCTCCCCGAAAAAAATCGGTGAACAAAAAATTCAAGGTAAAGAATGCCTACAATACAACAGTTAGTAAGAAAAGGCCGTGAGATTATCAGGGCGAAAAGCAAATCAAGAGCTTTAGATTCATGCCCTCAGCGCCGCGGCGTTTGTACAAGGGTTTATACTACAACCCCTAAAAAGCCGAATTCGGCTTTGCGCAAAGTGGCAAAAGTTCGTTTAACCAATAAGGTTGAAGTTATTGCTTACATTCCCGGTGAAGGTCATAACTTACAGGAACACTCAATCGTTTTAATACGTGGAGGTCGTGTAAAAGATTTGCCAGGTGTTCGTTACCATATTGTACGTGGCAGTCTTGATACTGCGGGCGTAAAAGACCGCAAAAAAAGCCGTTCTAAATACGGGACCAAGAAAGAAAAAGCAAAAAAATAAAAATATAATCATCACATAAGATGAGAAAAGCACAAGCAAAAAAATTACCATTAGCGCCAGATGCACGTTATAACGATAAGCTGGTTACACGTTTTGTAAACAATATTATGTGGCAAGGCAAAAAAAGCACTTCCATCAATATTTTTTATGATGCAGTTGATAAAGTGAGCAAAATGACTGGTGAAAACGGTTATGAAATATGGAGAAAAGCATTGCAAAATGTAACGCCTGCCGTTGAAGTACGCAGCCGCAGAATTGGTGGCGCTACTTTCCAGATTCCAACTGAAGTGCGCGCCGACCGTAAAATTTCTTTAAGCATGAAATGGCTTATTCGTTACAGCCGCGAAAGAAACGGAAAAACCATGGCCGATAAGCTTGCGAACGAAATTATTGCTGCAAGCAAAGGCGAAGGCGCTGCTTTCAAAAAGAAAGAAGATACGCATCGTATGGCAGAAGCAAATAAGGCCTTCTCACATTTTAAAGTTTAAATTTGTTTAAATAAATTTCGAATCCCGCTAATGCGGGATTTTTTATTTTTACCCATCTCAATTATCATTCATGAAGAAATTATTGATTTTTATTTTATTGGTTGTTGCAAGCGCAACAGCGTTTTCTCAAACCAAACAATTCACTGAAATCAAAAATAATGCAGCAACGCCTGTAAAAAATCAGTGGCATTCAGGAACATGCTGGTGTTATTCAACAACGGCGATGACGGAAAGCGAATTGCTTGATGAGCACAAACCTCAAATGGATTTATCAGAAACATTTACTGTTTACAATTTATATATTGATAAAGCAACAAAATATATTCGTCGGCGCGGCAACACACGTTTTGCAGAAGGTGGTTTATCGCAGGATATGCTAAATGCAGTTGCAAACTATGGTGCCATGCCACAGGAAATTTATCCGGGTGTTGGCAGAGATACTGTGATGAATCATGATTATAAAATGGCGGATATTTTAAAAGATTATCTTGATAGTGTTTTAAAAGCAAATCCTGATACAATTCCAGATAACTGGAAAGATGGATTTCTTCAAATCTTAAACAGCTATCTTGGCGCGCCGCCTGCAGAGTTTGATTATAATGGCAAACACTACACACCAAAAACTTTTGCCTCAGCTTATATCACCGAAAAGCCTTCTGATTTTATTGGGTTAACATCTTTCATACATCATCCATTCTATTCTGAATTTGTAATGGAAGTTCCGGATAATTATAACAGCAATGCTTATTACAATTTGCCATTAGATGAACTCATCAACACAGTAAAAAAATGTATTGAGAATGGTTATACTTTAACGTGGGATGCTGATGTAAGCAATATTGGTTTTCGCCAGCGCAAGGGTGTTGCGATGTGGGTAACAAACGGGAACGATTCAACTGCATTTCCAGATTTCACGGAACCAAATTATACGCAGGAAATAAGACAGCATTTATTTGATGAGCAGGAAACACAAGATGATCATCTTATGCAAATAACAGGTCTTG
>DASZUY010000324.1:0-44791 GCA_035547495.1 Parafilimonas sp.
ACATATCGACTTATATCAAAACTATAAGTTGACACTGTTTGTGCACCAACAGTTTTTGGAATCGGCGCAACACCAAAAGTTGTGAGGTTTACGAATGTGCCTGCTGAAAATTGAAGATCGTAAGGCACAGCAAAGCGGCGATTTGAATCAGAACTGTAGGCAGCGATAAAAAGATCAGGCGTAGAAAAAGTTTGGTCATTCGCATCCGGCACTTCCTGCATTAATATTTCAGCACGATGAATGATCATATTAGGTAAACTATCCAGTCCGGGAATTTTTATTTTGGCATAAGTACCAGGTCCTGTTTGAATAAAAAGCAAACTGTCCTGGCTATTTGGATTTGCTATCGGAGGATAAAAATTTTGAATTTGCGCACCCGAATAATTTCTGATAATTGTGTTCGAGCTGGCACAAGTTAAAGCGTTTGTTGCAAACCGCTTTACCTTACCGGAAGAATCAACGCCACTGATATGATAATAAAGTGATAAACGTGTGCTTGTGTCAGATAAATTTAGCCTAAGCAATCCATTTCCCTGTTTTTCTGCTTCAACAATAAACCCTTTTATATAATTATGAAAAGTAGAATCATTTTGATAAGCATTCAACGAATCGTAACTGTGTAAAAGCTTGTTGCCGAAAGTTGAACTTAAATGAATACGCAGCTGGTTGGTCGCATCTTCACTAAATTGCGTAAGTGTGTCCGGATCGTTTAATTTATTTGGTGAAACAATTGCCGCTGTATTGTTTTCAGTAAGTTCATTACCTTTTTCAAAGCTTATCGTGTTATTGTATGCTGAATCAACAGTAAATAAATTTTCCGGGTCCATTTCATAAACATGCACGGCAAGCGGACTAATTGAATCTCCCCAAACACCTTTATAGCTTAAACTCAGAATAACAGAATCAAATACCAGTGTGCTTTGGTCAGCTCCAAAACCAAAGTTAGTGTTAGGTAATGCTACCTGGAAATTTATTGAAGCAGATGTGGTTCCAAAAACAGGATCGTTGGATATATATCCCAAAACATGGTCATCAGAAAATCCAACCGCTACAGTATCAAATGCCTGGTTTTTTGTTATTACATCAAGCACCGTATCCTTTGTCTTCACACCATCAACAGGTGGTATTAATCCCGCGCCAATATCTGTATTTGAAATTTTTGTGCAATCAAAAAATGCAAATATCAAACACGAAAAAAATAAGAATTTGATAAGGCGGGAATCAATAAAATTCATGCAATTTTTACTTCGCCGCAAGCTCGTTATACAATTCTAAATACTCTGTTAAATCAGTTTCCTTGTTATAGGACAGAATTTTTTTGCCTTTCATTTTGGCAAACTCTTCAACTAATTTTTTATCAATTTTTTCTGCACCGATTGTAATGGCATCAGCATAATAAGCACCGCCTTTAAACAGGGCAGTATTATTAGCTTCTTTATAAGGTTCGAGTTCTTTTTCTTTTATGCCTGCAGTAATTGCAGCTTTCTCTAAAAATCCTTTTCCAAGTTTTTCTTTAAAAGTATTCTGACTTACAGTGAAAACAATTTTACTATGTAAAAAAACCGGCTCACGTTTATAAGCTGTTTTTAAATACATAGGAATTAAACCTGTCATCCAGCCGCTGCAATGAATAATATCCGGCGGCCAACCAAATTTTTTCACCGTTTCAAGTGCGCCCTTGCAAAAGAAAATCGTACGCAGATCATTGTCTTCATACCAATGATCATTCTCATCCTGGAAAATATATTTGCGCTTAAAAAAATCTTCGTTATCTAAAAAGTAAACCTGTAAACGTGCATTAGGTAAAGAAGCAACTTTAATTTGCAAGGGGTAATCATCATTATCGATCGATACATTTATACCTGATAATCTAACTACTTCATGCAGCCTGTGTCTTCTTTCATTTATAACACCAAACCTCGGCATTATGCAACGCACTTCATAATCGTTATCATTACACTTAATCGCCAGCTTATTTATAATTTCCGCAAATTCCGTCAGCTCGAGATATGGCGACATTTCCGTAGCTATAAATAAAATTCTTTTCTTTGTTGACATTCAAAAAACTTGATTTCTATATTGCTATCTAAAAAATAAGATTTGCAAAGTTAAAGAAATGCTTTCAAAGTAGGGAGAGATTGAGCTATTTAAGCTGTTAAATCCTAAGAATGATATTATTTAAAAAAGCAAACGCACTAACTGAACATCTGCAAAAATTAAGAAACAAAAACGTTTCAGTTGGCTTTGTTCCAACTATGGGCGCGTTACATAGCGGGCATATTTCGCTTATAACACAGGCAAAAAAAGAATGCGATATTGTTGTTTGCAGCATTTTTGTAAACCCGGTTCAGTTTAACAATAAAACTGATTTTGAAAAGTATCCCATCACGATAGAAAATGATATTTTGTTGCTTGAAGAAAATGGCACAGATATTCTTTTCCTGCCTTCTGTAAGCGAAGTTTATCCAAACGGTATCGATAAACTTTTACATTTTGATCTAGATTATTTGGAAAATATTTTAGAAGGATTTTACAGACCGGGGCATTTCCAGGGTGTATGTAATGTGATATATAATTTTTTGCGTGTAATAAACCCTGGCAAACTTTTTCTGGGGCAAAAAGATTATCAGCAAACATTGGTGCTAAAAAAGATGATGCAATTTTATTTTCCGTCTGTAAAAATAAATATAGAAGAAACGCTGCGTGAAGATGATGGTCTTGCTATGAGCAGTCGTAATATGCGTTTAAGCAGCGATGCAAGAAAAAAAGCAACTATAATTTTTAAAGCGCTTCAATACATAAAACAAAATATTGAAAAAAATAATTTCAGTGAATTGAAAAACAACGCTGCAAAAATGATTTCGGATAACGGCTTTAATAAAATTGATTATATTGAAATTGCAAATGCAGAAACATTGTTGCCTGAAAATACATTGGAGAAAAATAAAAAATTAATTGTGCTTGCCGCCGCATTTATTGAAGATGTAAGATTAATAGACAATCTTGTTATCAACTAAAAACATTGTGTATGGCTGAATTAAAAACCAAACAAACCGATGAAAGTGTTACAAAGTTTTTAAACACCATTGAGGATGAAACAAAACGCAAAGATTGTTTTACAATTACTGAAATAATGAGCGAGGTTACAAAACAGCCGGCAAAAATGTGGGGTACAAGCATCATTGGTTTTGGAAGTTATCATTATAGATATGAAAGCGGGCATGAAGGTGATATGTGTATGATCGGTTTTTCGCCGCGCAAACAAAATATAGCAATATATGGAATGGGCGGAGAAGAAAGAAATGAAGATCTGCTGAAAGCACTCGGCAAACATAAAACAGGTAAAGGCTGTTTATACATCAACAAGCTAAGTGATGTAAACACTGATGTATTAAAAAATATTTTTAAAGCGTCTTTTGAATACATAAAAATGAAGCATAATAATTCTTAACCGCACTTGGTAAAAAATCTGCTGCTTAACTTCGCGCAATATGACACAGGAAAAACTACAGGATATGCGGTCTCGCCTCGCCGGGATAAGGAGGTTTCTTTGACGTTGATAACCGCACGCACAAAATAGAAGAAGACCGCACCATTTCGCTTTCACCGGGTTTCTGGAACGATAATAAACGGGCCACAGAAATCATGAAAGAAATAAAATCAAACGAATATTGGATAAAACTTTATAAACAGGTTGAAATAGCTGTTGAAGATTTTGCTGTGCTATTTGATTTTTGGAAAGAAGGTGATGCAACCGAAGAAGAAACAAAACTTGCATACGATAATGCATTAAAAGTTTTGGATGACGCAGAATTTAAAAGCACCTTAAACGAACCCGAAGATGAATTGCCGGCAGTGCTGCAAATAAACCCGGGGGCCGGCGGAACGGAAAGCCAGGATTGGGCAGAGATGCTGTTACGCATGTACAGAATGTATGGCGATAAACAAGGCTGGAAGGTAACAGAACTTGACTTCCAGGAAGGTGATGGCGCAGGTATTAAAACAGCAACATTGCAATTTGACGGACCATTTGCTTATGGATTCTTAAAAGCAGAAAGTGGTGTGCATCGTTTGGTAAGAATTTCTCCTTTTGATAGTAATGCGCGACGGCATACATCATTTGCAAGCGTGTTTGTATATCCGTTGATTGATGATACGATTGAAATAAATGTAAATCCTGCAGACCTTGAATGGGAGTTTTATCGCAGCGGCGGTAAAGGTGGTCAAAATGTAAACAAGGTTGAAACCGCTGTTCGTTTAAAACACATTCCTTCAGGAATTATTGTTGAATGCCAGCAAAGCAGAACGCAGGGAGAAAATCGTGAGCTTGCATTAAAGATGCTGAAGAGCCGTTTGTATGAAGAAGAATTGCGTAAACGTGAAGAAGCAAAAAATGCAACCAATGCTAACAAGAAAAAAATTGAATGGGGCAGCCAGATAAGAAGCTATGTTTTTCATCCTTACAAAATGATAAAAGACCATAGAACTGATTACGAAGTTGGCAATGTACAACCAGTAATGGATGGCGAATTAGATGGGTTTATAAAAGCTTACCTGATGATGGAAAAAGAACCGGTAAATTAGCTTTCATTTTACAAACACACTGTTGCTATCCTGATGAAAAAAAATAAAACATACTTGTTTTTTTTCTGTTTTGTTTTTTTGAGCACATCGCTGTGCGCACAATATTGTGATACACTTTCTTTTCAAAAAATTTATTGGAACCAGGGCATACACAATGCACATCCAAGAAATGTTTCTATCAATTCTTCAGGCGATCTCTTTATTATTGGTACAACAGAATCTGCAATTAATAAAAGTGATGACATATGGGTTTTAAAAACAACGCCGGGTGGCAATGTGCGCTGGTCTAAATGTTTTGGTTTGCAAAAAGATGAAACACTCAACGGTTTACGCACTACCGGTGATGGTGGTTTTTTAGTTACAGGTTCAACAAAATCTGTAAGCACATTTGAGCAGGGATGGATTGCAAAAACAGATACTGATGCCAATGTGCAATGGTCAATTGCATTAGGTGCGCAGTATAGCAGTTTGGCAGCAATTGTTCAGCTTAATGATGGCGGTTATGCAGCCGCAGGAACTTTATACACTGACTTTTCCGGCGATAGTTCCGGTAATATTACGGATGTGCGAAAATCAGCGAATATTATTTTACGATTAGATAAAAATGGAAACCTGGTATGGTTCAGGTCTTTTAGGTTTAGTAATAAAGAAGGATTAAAAACAGTTTCGCAAATGAGAGATGGTTCCCTCTTAACAACAGGCTCATCAAGTGATCTTAAAGCCGGTTATATTTTAAAGTTAGACAAGAACAATGGCAATATTATTTGGATGAATGGATACACTAAATACAATCAATACGCATTTCCGCGTGCATCAGAGCAACCTGATGGAACCATTCATTTACATGTTGGCAACCGAACATTTTTTTTAACTGCTGATGGTAAATATTTTGAGGCAAGACAAATAGAACTAAATTCAAGAACATTAAGTTTAAGTGATGTACAGGTTGTAGATGCAGGTCATATTTCTACTAATACTGAAATGTATGAAGCCAATTTATATCCGCGGCATTCGCCCATACTTTTTGCTGTACAGGATGACTCAGTTGTTGTTTGGGCACATCAATATCAGCAAACGCCAGACAATCTGCAACGGTTAATAAATGGAAGAATCTACAATAATAATATTTATGTAGCGGGTGAATACATCACTAATAATTTATCTGATAACGCAGCCGGTGAAGATTTAACTTACCTCGTTAAAGCAAATGCAGATGGTTCTACTTTGTGCTCCGACACATTTAATGTTTCATTCAAAATCGATGTAATTAATCCGCCAGCCGATATGATTACATATGCACCAACAAATGAAGGAAGTCTTCATCCTTTTTTTGTTTCACCTTATACAGAAATTCTCTCCGCAAATATGCGTGATGATTGCGCAATACAAAATTGCTGCAAGCCCGTTAACCGCGATACATCTGTTACACTGTGCAGCGGCGCTATTTATAAATTACCACCAAACGATTCTGTAGTTAGAACAAGCGGTACTTATTCTTTTTCCTATCCAAAATTTGGCGGCTGCAATAGTGTTGTAAATTATAAAGTAAACTTTACAAAACTGTTTACTGTTTCTTTAGGCGACGATACCTGCCTTATAAATAATCAGCCGGTTACATTTTTGATGCCTAAGGATAGTGCTGTTTATAAATGGCAAAACGGTTCAACAACAAATACTTTTACTGCAGGTTTTCCCGGCAAGTATTGGGTTACGGCAACATCATCGTGTAATATTTCTTCAGACACTGTAAACGTAAATGCATTTTGTTCTTTACCTGTTTTTATTCCTTCAGCTTTTACACCAAATAATGATGGGTTGAATGATATTTTTAAGCCGGCTAAATTAAACGGTCAGCGATTAATCAGTTTATCAGTTTATAATCGTTATGGTAATAAAATTTTCTTTTCAGAAAATGCAGGTAATGGCTGGGATGGCACACTTAATGGAAAGCCACAACCAACAGGCACTTATATTTACACGATTTTTTATTTTGATCTTGGAGGTGTTGTACGTTCAATAAAAGGTACCGTTGTTTTAATCCGGTAATTATTTATTTTATTCTGCATGATTGAAACCATTGATACAAAACTGTGCATTGTTGGTGCGGGCCCCGCAGGTTCAACCACATCTGTCATGCTTTGTAAAATGAATATTCCGCATGTAATTGTTGATGCTGCTGAATTTCCGCGTGATAAAATTTGCGGCGATGGACTTGATCTGAAAGTTGTACGTGTATTAAATAACATTGATCCGTTAATTGTAAGAGATGAATTTTCTAAAACTGATTTTACGCAATCATTTGGCATGCGTTTTATTTTGCCAAAAGGCAAGCAGATTGATTTAATGTGCAGCAACAAAAACAATGAAGCGCTTTTCAATCAACCGATATTTTATACATCACGCAGAACAAGCTTTGATGAATATTTATTCAGCAAAATTGATAGAAAGATGGCTGATGTGAAAACAAAATGCATCATTCAAAAAATTTATAAAGAAAATAATTATTGGGTGTTGGAAGGAAAGCATGCATCAAGCCCAATAAAAATAAAAACACAAATGCTTGTGGGTGCAGACGGTGATCATTCGGTTGTGCTGAAACATGTTGGTGAGCGAAGCGTTAATCGTTATCATTACGCAGCGGCTTTAAGACAATATTGGAAAAATGTTGATGGCATTCATGAAAAAAAGCTGATCGAGATTTATTTCCCTAAAAAATATCCTTTCGCTTATTTCTGGATCTTTCCTTTACAAAATAATGAAGTGAATGCAGGCTTTGGAATGGCAAGTTATCATGTGGCAAAAAAAAATCTGAATATCCGCGATGCACTTAAAGATATTATTCAAAATGATGCATACATCGCACATCGGTTTAAAAAAGCGGAAGCATTGGAACAACCAAAAGGCTGGGGAATTCCTATGTCAACATTAAACCGTAAAGCACATGGAGATGGCTGGTTGCTCACCGGCGATGCAGCTTCGCTTGTTGCTCCAAATTCCGGCGAAGGTATCGGACCTGCGATGTTATCTGCATACATTGCTGCGCACTACATTCAGCGGGCTGTTGAGAAAAATTGCTTCACTGAAAACATGTTCAGTAATTATGATAAGGAAGTGCATAAGCGTTTGCAAAGTGAAGAAAGATTGTACCGGCTTGCCAATGCAATGTCTCCATCCTTATTTGTACATGGTGTAAATGCGATTATGTCAAGCAAATTTTTTAAGAAATGGTACACAGAAAAAGAAATGAAGAGATGGCTGGTAACTGCTTATGAAAAGCCGATCGATATACATTTCTAAAATTATTTCACTGCCCTTGCTTTTGATACAAGCCCTTTTCCAAACTTTAATTTTATTTCGTCGATGGCTTTATACAGATTTGATTTTTTTGAAACATCATCAAATAAATTTCCCTGCACAGTAATGTTTGTAAAATCTGTTAAGCGCACACCTAACAATCGTACAGGTTTTCCTTTTTTATACAGCTTATGAAAAAGATCAATAGCTGTTGGAATTAATTCATCATCCCTAAATGTATAATCAATTGCAATTTGCTTTGAGGTTGTTTCAAAATTTGGATAACGGATCTTCACTGCAACACAACCGGCGAGCTTTCCGTCTTGTCTTAACTCAAATGCAACTTTCTCCGTCATACGTACTAATTCACTCAATAAAAATTTCTCATCAGCCGAATTTGTTTCAAATGTATTTTCTGTAGAAATTGATTTTGCTTCATGCCACTCTTTAACGCTTCCAAAATGTTTACCCTGCGCTTTATCCCATAATTCAGCGCCCCACTTCCCCAGATAACTTTCCATTTCTTCCTGGGTTCTCAAAAGAATATCGCCGATAAATTCAATACCTATATCATGCAAAATTGATAACGTATGATTGCCGACACCGGGAATCTTTTTTACAGGCAGCGGCGCCAGAAATTCTTTTTCTTTTCCATGCTGAATAAATAAGTAACCGTTCGGTTTCGCTTCGTCTGTAGCAATTTTCGCAATTAATTTATTGCTCGCAAGCCCAAATGAAATAGGAAGTTTTGTTTCATTAATGATCTCTTCGCGCAAATCAATTGTCCATTTAAACGGATCAAAATATTTATCCATGCCCGTAAGATCAAGATAAAATTCATCAATACTTGCTTTTTGAAACTTTGGCGCTTTCGCTGCAATAATATCTGTAACCCAGTTTGAAAATTTACTGTATTGCCCTCGCGTGCCTCTCACCAGAATGGCATGCGGACAAAGCTGCATCGCTTTTTTCATCGGCATTGCCGAATGCACACCATATTTTCTTGCCTCATAGCTGCAGGTTGTTACAACACCTCTTTCGCGGCTGCCGCCAACAATAACAGCTTTTCCTTTTAATGAAGGATCATTCAATTCTTCCACACTCACAAAAAAAGAATCCAAATCAAAATGTGCTATGTAGGTTTTAGCAGCCATTCATTGAAAGTAAAAATTTTATATCACTTGAGTCATCCCTAAAATAAAAAAAGGTTTCGTTTAGAAACCTTTTCACATTTTGTATAACAAATTAATTATCGTTGTTCATCTTTGCTTCGCCATGCATTCCCTGTTGCATTTCCTGCATTTTCTTCATTTGTTCTTTTGTAAGAATTGCCTGTAAACGTGTTTTCATTTCTTTACGCAACGGCTGTATCTCTTCTTTTCTTTTGTCTGCAGCAACAGTTGAATCTTTCATCACGCTTCTTATTTTCTTTTGGAATTCTGTACGAATTGCAACTACAGAATCAGCCTGTGCATCGGTTAAATGTAAAGAATCCTTTAACATCTGTTTCATTTGCATACCATGCTGGCCACCTTTTTGCGCATGTGCCGAAACACCAATTAATGAAGCTGAAAGAATTAATACGGAAATAATTTTTTTCATGTTTGAAAATTTAGTGTTGTGTGACCTTAAAAAACTAAACAAGTTTATTAAAGCTTACAGATAACCTAAAATTTTCAACATGCTTTGCGCGGTTTGTTGTTTTGCGTATAGCCAGTCTACAAGCTTTCCGTTTTTATCATAATCAACAATTACGTGCTTGGGTGAAGGTATAAGACAATGTTTAATTCCGCCATAACCGCTTATTTGATCCTGGTATGCACCGGTATGAAAAAACCCAACATACAAAGGCTCTTTGTTCGACTTATCATCGCCATTATTATCATTTGAAATTTTTGGCAGAAACACTTCATTGATGTGTTCCTCAGAATCATAATAATCATGACTATCGCAGGTTAAACCGACAAGCACCACGCGCTGGTATTCATTCTCCCACTTATTGATAGGAAGCATCAAAAATTTTTCTCCAATTCCCCACGTGTCAGGTAAAGTAGTGATGAATGAAGAATCGATCATATACCAGCGTTCCCTGTCGTTCTGCACTTTTTGCCCGATAACACTATAAATATGCGCCATGCTTTCACCAACGGTGTAACTTCCGAACTCTGTAAAAATATGTGGCATCGGAACCTTGGCTTTCTTGCATGCTTTTTTAATATTGCTAACAATTTCATTGATCATAAATTGATAATCGTACTCAAAGCCAAGCGAATGCTTTATCGGAAATCCGCCACCAATATTTATTGAATCAAGTTCAGGACAAATCTTTTTTAGTTGACAATATAGGTTGATGATCTTGTTCAATTCACTCCAGTAATAAATATCATCTTTAATGCCTTTGTTTAAAAAGATGTGCAGCATTTTTAACTGGAACCTGTCTTCATAACCTTCAATTTCATCAACATAAAATTCAAGAATATCTTTTGCGCGAATACCCAATCTTGATGTATAAAATGGAAAAGTAGGTTCTTCTTCTGCAGCTACACGAATGCCGAGTTTGAAAGGTACTTTTACGCTGCGCCGGTATTGCTGCAACTCTTCTTTATTATCTAAAACGGGTATAACATTATTAAAACCGGTATTGATTAATCTTGCAATACTCGATGTATAATTTTTTTGTTTGAAGCCATTGCAAATAATAAAAATGTCTTTGTTTATTTTTTTTCTTTTGTAGAGCTGGTTGATGATCTCAATATCGTAAGCATAAGAAGTTTCAAGGTTGATGTTATGCTTTAATGCTTCTTCTACCACAAAAGAAAAATGCGAGCTTTTTGTGCAGTAACAATAATTGTATGTGCCTTCATACTTATGCCGTTTTATTGCTGCAGCAAACATTTTCTTTGCCTTGTTGATCTGCATTCCAATTTTTGGCAGGTAGCTTAATTTTAGCGGCGTACCATACTTATCAATTATAGCTTTTATATCGAGACCATTAAACCGCAGGTAACCATCATCATTAACATCAAAATCTTCTTGCGGAAAATGAAAGGTTTGCTTTACAAGCGAAGTATAGGAGTTATTCATTTTGGCTAATATGCATAAACTTTAAAATGCATACAAAAATAATAGTTTGAAATAATCAACAAATAAAAAACCCCGCTGATGCAGGGTTTAAAATTTTATAAGAGAAATTATTTAACTGATTTAATCAGCGCTTTAAAGCTATCCGGTTCATTCATGGCAAGGTCTGCGAGTATTTTCCTGTTTAACTCAATACCTTTTGCATTTAGTTTATGAATGAATTCGCTATAGGTTAAACCTTCAGCTCTAACAGCAGCATTAATACGTGCAATCCAAAGCTGCCTGTATTCGCGCTTTTTATTTTTACGACCTACATAACTATAGGTCATACCTTTTTCTACAATATTTTTTGCAACTGTATAAACATTCTTACGCTTGCCATAAAAACCCTTGGCTTGCTTAAGAATTCTTTTTCTTCTTGCCCTTGAAGCAACAGCATTTACTGAACGTGGCATATAATTATTTTATAAGATGAATGAATAAGATTAACCTTTTAAACGTAATAAGCGCAATACAAAATCACGATTGGTGGAATCAACCACACCATCATGGCGCAATGCTCTTTTGCGTTTAGTAGATTTTTTTGTAAGAATGTGTCGTCTGAATGCTTTTTGGTAAACGATCTTACCGTTAGCTGTTACTTTAAAGCGCTTCTTGGCGCTGGAATTTGTTTTTACTTTCGGCATTATAATCTTGTTAAAGATTACTCCCTGCTGGCGTTTCCGAACTGTCGGAACTCTTGTTGAGCCTTGTGGGAAAAGGAGCGCAAAGTTAAGCGTTTACAGCTTATGAACAAACTAAATCAGGATTTCATATTTACAAACTGCAACGGAATACTAAGATTAGATTGTTTTAATAGTGCTATTACCTGTTGCAGATCATCGATTTTTTTACCCGTTACTCTTACCACATCATCCATTATTTGTACCTGCACTTTAAGACTGCTGTCTTTTATGATCTTTACAATTTTTTTTGCATCTTCCTGTTTCAGACCATTTGTTACCGGCACCTCTTTCTTTAAAACCTTACCGCTTTGATATGCATCTTTTGAAAAATCAAAAGCATTTGCATCAATGCCTTGCTTTACAGCACGACTAATTAACACATCAATCACTTGTTTCATCTTCATATCACTCTCCACTTCAATGGTTAAAATATATTGTTTCTTATCAAGCTCGATTTGAACATGCGAGCCGCGAAAATCAAAACGATTTGTTATTTCTTTTTTGGCTGTGTTTACAGCGTTATCCAGTGTTTGAAGGTCAACCTGGCTAACAGTATCAAATGAAGGCATTTTGATAAATTGACTTGTGAAATAATGAGAACTTCAAAATTACTTCAGTATTAAACTTGATACCTCGCTTTTAGTCTTAAATTCATAAAAAAATATTTTTTTTCTGGAACAACAATTGAACTTATTTATAAAAAGAAATTCATGACAAAACATATGAAAACGAATTTTAAAAAGATTGCTTACCCGCTGTTGATTTTATTAATCGCAGCGTCATGCAGCACACCGCGATATGCGTCGGCACAGAACGACGGATATTACGACGATAATAATAATAATAACAGTTATAATCAAAACGATAATAACAATCAGGATTACCAGGATAACCAGGATCAGAATAATGATGATTACAGCTATGATCAGAACCAGGGTAATGATGATAATGATTATGATGATCCAAACAATTATGATGAAGAACCCTCAGAGGTAAACATTAACGTATTTAATGATGCTTTAAATCCTTACGGTCGTTGGGTTATGGCTCCTGAATATGGTCGTGTGTGGATTTGTAACACGCGTGGATTTGTTCCTTATTCCACCGGCGGTCATTGGGTTTACACAGCTTATGGTTGGACATGGGCTTCAGATTATTCGTGGGGCTGGGCGCCGTTCCATTACGGCCGTTGGGCATACGATCCTTTTTATGGTTGGATGTGGGTACCTGGTTATGATTGGGGACCGGCATGGGTGTCATGGAGATTTGGTGGTGGTTATTATGGCTGGACACCTTTAGGACCGGGTATGAGTATAGGAATTGGAATTGGTGTTGGCATTCCATACAACCGCTGGGTATTTGCTCCCTGCCGTTACATGGGCAGCCCATACATTGGAAGATATTATGCGCCATACAGACGCAACGTAACCATTATTCATAACACTACTATTATAAACAATACAACAGTATACAACAATCACAGGTTTGTTGCGGGTCCAAACAGATCTGATGTGGAAAGATATTCCGGCAGAAGAGTGAATCAGGTTAATATCAGGAATTCATCCCGCCCTGGCCGAACAGTTATAAACAATAACACGGTTCAAATGTATCGTCCTGGTGTAAAACAAAGAGTGCAAAATCGTGTTGATAATAACAATAATCCAAACAGAAATTTCCAAAATAGAAATGGGAATACGCAGAACAGAAACTTGAATAATAATAATAATAATAATAATAACGGTTCAGGCAACAGGTATCTTCAAAGACCAAACGCGAATCAGAATAATCAGAACGATAATCAACCGCGTCCTGATCCAAGAGACAAAATTCAACAAGATTTGCGTAATCGGCAACAACAGCAGCAAAATCAGCAAAGGTATCAGCAGCAACAGCAGCAGCAACAGCAGCAGCAGCAAAATCAACAAAGATATCAGCAGCAACAACAGCAACAACGTAATCAGCAACAACAGCAGCAACAACATAATCGTCCGCCACAGCAGGGAATGAATGACAGGCAGTTTGATAACAGGCAGCAACAATTTAGACAACAACAGCAGCAATTCAGACAACAAGAACAAAGGCAGGCCTTCAGACAACAACAATCTTTTAGGCAACCCCAGTTTCAACAGCCGTCATTCAAACAACCGCAATTTAATGGCGGTGGCGGTGGCTGGCAAGGCAGAGGAGGCGGCAATCGAAGAGGAAATCATTAAATAAAAAAAGCCACGTTAACCGTGGCTTTTTGTTTCAGTACATTTAATCTTTATTGAATGATTGCTTACATTGCATAAAACAAAACATTGGATACTATCTCTGTTATATTCGTTGTTGCAGTTTCTGTTCTCGTTACAGCCAGCATAATGTTTATTATTATAACGCGAATGAAACAACCGGGTGAAGATAAAATTTCGAAAAAAACACCGGGAACAGCAATGCAACTGCAGGCTTATGAAAGATTAGTTATACTGGTTGATAGAATAGCGCTGCCACATCTTATCAGCAGAATAAATCAACCCGGCGCCACTGCACGCGAAATGCAATTGTTGCTTACACAAAACATACGTTCAGAATTCGATTACAACATAACGCAACAAATTTATGTTACGCCCGATGCGTGGAATGCCGTAAAAAATTTAAAAGAACAAAACCTGCTCATCATTAACCAACTTGCTAATGTACTGCCGCCGCATGCAACCGGTTTAGATTTAAATAAACTGCTTCTTGAATTTTTAATGAATGATAAAAAAGGAACATTGCATGAAGTTGTAAGCGAAGCTTTAAGTTACGAAGCCAAAAAATTAATGGAGTAACTTGCAGGCATACGATTGCAAAATTTTTTTATGCATGATGAAAAAAAATGCTTTACTGATAGCGGCATTGAAATAAAAACAGTTTACAATTCTTCAACCAATAATACGCAACAAGCTTTAGAAGAGCCAGCTCAATTTCCTTTTACACGCGGCATTCAGCCGGATATGTATCGCGGCAAGTTATGGACGATGCGCCAGTACGCCGGATTTTCTACTGCAGAAGAAAGTAATAAGCGCTATCATTATTTATTATCACAAGGTGTAAATGGTTTAAGTGTTGCATTTGATCTTCCCACGCAAATTGGTTACGACAGCGATCACATACTTGCAGAAGGCGAAGTAGGAAAAGTTGGCGTTGCTATAGACAGCATAGAAGACATGCAGACGCTATTCAAAGAAATCAGTTTACAAAACGTAAGTACTTCGATGACGATAAATGCAACAGCATTTATTTTATTAAGCCTATATGTTGCAGTTGCAAAACACCAAAACGCAGATCTGAAAAAAATTACAGGCACTATTCAAAATGATATACTAAAAGAATACGCTGCAAGAGGAACATATATTTATCCGCCCAAACCTTCCATGCGCATTATTACAGACATATTTGAATGGTGCAGCAATGAGTTGCCAAAATGGAACACCATTTCAATTTCCGGTTATCATATTCGCGAAGCAGGAAGTACAGCTGTACAGGAAATTGCATTCACACTTAGCAACGGTAAAGCCTATGTAAAAGTTGCGCTGAATAAAAAACTTGATGTAAATGTTTTTGGAAAACGTTTGTCATTCTTTTTTAATGCGCACAATAATTTGTTTGAAGAAATTGCAAAGTTTCGTGCAGCCAGAAGAATGTGGGCAAAGATGATGAAAGATTTAGGAGCAACAGATCCCAAAGCAATGATGCTGCGTTTTCATACACAAACCGGCGGCAGCACTTTAACGGCACAACAACCTTTAAATAATATTTCAAGGGTTACGCTGCAAACATTAGCTGCTGTTTTAGGCGGAACGCAAAGTTTGCATACAAATAGTTATGATGAAGCATTGAGTTTACCAACAGAAGAAGCTGCCCGTATTGCTTTGCGCACACAACAAATAGTTGCATTTGAAAGCGGTGTTGCAGATACAGTCGATCCTTTGGGCGGAAGTTATTTTATAGAATCACTTACAAACGAAATAGAAGCTGAAGCATGGAAATTAATTCAGCAGATTGATGAAATGGGCGGAAGCGTTTCTGCAATAGAACAAGGTTTTATTCAGAATGAAATTGCACGCAGTGCTTACGATTATCAGCACAAAATTGAAACCGGGGAAAAGATAATTGTTGGCGTTAATCAATTTAAATCTGAACAGGAAAAACCAATACCTGTTTTAAAAATTGATGATAACATAAGAAATGTACAGGTTGAAAAATTAAAACGCTTAAAAGAATCAAGAGATAACATTAAAGCAAAAAATTGTTTGCAGCTTTTAAAAGATAAAGCTGCCAGTGGTGAAAATATTATTCCTTCAGTAATAGATGCAGTAGAAAACTTTTGCACATTAGGTGAAATAGCAGATGAATTAAGAAAAGTGTTTGGTGAATATTAATTCATTTTAAAAATATCTCTTATAACTTTATGAAGCAAAACTATTCACCATGAAAAAAATTGCCTTCATAACCACGCTGCTTCTTTTTTTACTTCTCTCAAAAACATACGGTCAAAATTTTGTTGGTGTAAAGGGAGGCATCAGTATTCCAAATCTTACCGACGGAAGCTCACAACAAAACGAAATTAATTCTGGCTATAGTTCTACGTTAGGACCTGACTTTGCAATTTTTTACAGCGCTCATTTATCAAAACATTTTTTGCTTTCAACTCAATTAGAATATGCTGCAGAAGGCGGAAAAAAAAATGGATTCCAGGCAATTCCAACAGCAAGTCTCCCCGGAATCGATCAATATTTTACTGCGCAAAATCGCCCGGTGCCCGATGTAGTTTATGCAACGTATGATAGCAAAGCAAAAATGGATTATCTGTTGTTGAGTGAATTAGCGAAATTCAATTTGCCTTTTAATGCAAAATCTAAATGGTCTTTTTATGCGGAAGTTGGCCCTTTTGCCGGGCTTCTTGTTTCTGCACATCAAATTACAAGTGGCAATAGCGATATTTATGCTGATAAAAGCCAGCAAGAAAACATAACAGAAAATACACAACAAGGCCCACAGCCTTTCGATAACAAAGAAAATATAAAAGACGATTTGCATAAAGGCAATTTTGGAGTTGAAGGAGATGTTGGTTTTGCACTTAATTATGGCAAAGGAAATTTGTTTATTGAAGGTGGTGGCAACTATGGTTTTTTAAATATTCAGAAAGGAACAGCAAACGGTAAAAACCATATAGGTGCGGGTACGGTAAGACTTGGCTACGCTTTTAAGATTGAAAAATAAATAAAACATATTTTGATACGAACATTATAAGCGGCAGATAATTCAAACCATTCGCCGCTTTTTTTATTTATTATTGCTAACTCAATTTACTTGCTATGAAAAAATTATTCCTTCTTGTTTTTTCGGTCTTGTTGATTACCTGTTTGCATGCGCAACCTCCGTTTTTAAAAGACAGCATTGACGACTATATCAACAAAGGTTTGAAAGATTGGAATATTCCGGGTCTTGCAATAGTAATTGTAAAAGATGGGCAAGTTGTATTGATGAAAGGTTATGGTGTTCGCAACCTGGAAACAAAAGAACCGGTTGATGAGAACACACTTTTTATGATCGCAAGCAACACCAAACTTTTTACGGCAACATCACTTGCGCAATTGGAGTACGACAAAAAACTTTCACTGGATGATAAGATCACAAAATATTTTCCATGGTATGCTGATTACGACACTTGCACAACAAAGCTTGTTACAGTAAAAGATATGTTATCGCATCATCTCGGCACAAAAACTTTTCAGGGTGATTTTACATTTTGGAATTCCACGCTTTCACGTGATTCTATCATGTATAAAATGCGCTTGCTGAAACCAACGGGAAATTTTCGCCAGCAATATGGTTATTGCAATAGTTGTTTTTTAACGGCAGGGCAAGTGATTGAAAAAGTTACGGGCAAGCCATGGGAAGTGTATGTGTACGACAGTATTGTTGAACCGCTTGGCATGACAAACACACATACGCTTGGTAACAATATGGGGGAAATGCCAGATGCAGCAACGCCTTACACAAACACTTTCAGTAACGATCTGCAAGCGCTACCGTATGATAACGTTGATAATCTTGCGCCAGCCGGTGCAATTGTAAGTTGCGTAAAAGATCTTTCAAAATGGCTGATGTTGCAGCTTGACAGTGGTAAAGCGGATGGCAAACAAATTATTCCATGGCCTGCAATCCGGCGCACAAGAGATATGAGTACAATTATCAATAGCCGCAAAAATCCTTTTCTGCCAATTAATTTTTACGGTTATGGATTGGGTATTTTTATCAGTGATTATGGTGGTCATCTTACCTATGAACACACAGGCGGTGCTGATGGTTTTGTTACGAATACTTGTTTTGTGCCTGATGAAAATTTAGGTATATCCATTCTTACAAATAACGATAACCAGGAATTTTTTGAATTGCTGCGCTATCAAATACTTGATGCATTTCTTGGATTACCGCGCCGCGATTACAGCGCTTTATTATTGCCACGTTTTATGCAGAACAGAAAAGAATCGCTTGATAAAATTGATGCGATGAAGGCGCGTGTAAAAAACAGCGCGCCACCTTTTTCTATAAATTCTTATGTGGGCACTTACGCAAATGAATTGTTTGGAAATATTGCTATCACATCAATGGGTAATGATCTTTTAATAAAGTTTGGAAATCATAAAGACCTTAACGCAAAGCTTCAATACATGGATAGCGGCGAATGGCTGATGACGTATAACAATCCTGCTTTTGGAATATTTCCATTAAGATTTACAACAGACGATAATAAAGTAACTGCGGTAACAATTAAAGTGAATGATTTTCTTGAATACGATCCGTATGTTTTTACGAAGCAATAGAATCAGGCTGTTCTGTGATTGTAAATTTTTGCAGCGAGTAAACAAAGCAAGCCTAAAATAATTCCTGCAATTACACCAAGCATTGGTCCGTATACTAAAGTCATTACACGCGGAGAAGCAATCTTTGGAAGCGACGCAAATATCTCAGCAATACGGCCATTATTAAAAATATATTTAACGAAGAGCAGACAATGTATAAGGGAAATCCATAAAGAGTTTGCTATACCCACATATAAGCCATGCAGAAAAAATCTGTCATATGCATTTTTAGCTATGATGATAGCACACACAATAAAAATTGGTGCCCAGAAAAAAGGCTCAATGGTGGCAGGAATTAAAAATACCGTAGCAAATGCCATTAAAAAACCAAATAGTGAAAGAGAAAAAATCAGTCTCCAGTTCATAATTTAAATTTTAGTTATCTTAGTTTAGTAATGATAATACGCAGAATTTTCCGTTTGGTTTAGTTTCTAAAATTTCTGCATAGTTACGCAATAAATTATTTTAACGGTGATCGGAACGGGCATTTAACTTTTTTAAAATCGATTTTGACCGCGATTTGAATGCAGCCGTTTCATAATTCCACCTTTCCTCTATAATAAGTTTCAGTTCATTTTTTATTTCAGAATAAGCTTGCGAAAGGTTGTATAACGTGGTTAAGGAAAAAGCTTTTATAGCCACCGCAGTATTATTCGATTCAATGAAATTGAAACAAGCATTCATTAACTCTGCATGAAACACTTCAGGTATTTCTGTCTTTTGCAGAATGCGAACACAATTTCGAATTACTGCATCATGCACATCTTTTCGCGGTAATTGTTTGATTAATTTTTCTATGTAAGGCTGAATAAGCGCAGGCTTTTTTTGTGCTGCCCAACTTACGCTCCACGCTGCCCGTTGTGCAAGCCGGTATTCATTCGAGAAAAAACATTGCATTAGTTCTTTGAAATATTTCGAAGAAGAACATGCGTATTCAGAAATTTTTAATGCCTGTTGTTTTGAATGTTTCTTTTCTTTTAAAAGCGCTTCACGAATGTTCATATTTCCTGCTTGATGCTTCGCAAAACTTGTTTCATTTTTTTTATTTCATCAACATCAACTGAAATATTTTCTAACCGCTCCTGCATGTTTTCGTTTACAAATTCCATTTGGCTTTTAATATTTTTTCTTGCAGATGAATGCAATTCTGTTGCGCCCGTATAATCACTCAATTCTTTTATATTATTACTTCTCACACCACTGCCCGGCATGATGATAATTCTGTCATCAGCTTGTTCAACTAATTTCTTTACCAGGTTTTTTCCATCAAACGCGTTTGGCACTTGCCCGCTGGTAAGTATACGCTGGCAACTGCACTCAATAATATCTTCTAAAGATTGCAACGCATCTTTCGTTCTGTCAAATGCGCGGTGAAAAGTTACTTCCATCGGGTAAGCTAATTCAACCAAACGTTTTGTTCTTTCTTTATCAACGCTTGCATCTTTATTTAATAACCCAATTACCACACCTTCAAAACCCAAATCTTTACATAACAATACATCTTTTCTCATCACAGCAAATTCATCATCAGTATAAAAAAAATCTCCGCCTCTTGCGCGAATGATAGGAAATATGGGAATTGGAATTTTTTCTCTCGCAGTTTTTAAATAACCATAAGATGCTGTTGTGCCACCATCTGCAGCATTATCGCAAAGCTCGATTCTGTCTGCGCCTGCATTAGCGGCGAGAATTGCCGATTGAATATTGAACACAGCAATCTCTAAAGTCATAGCGAATATTTCGAATCAATCAATTCATTATAATCATCAGCATAACACACGGCATAATTAAAACCTTTTTGCACAGCATAGCCGCCGTAATTGCCATTCTTATCAATGGCAATAAAAGCAACCTGTATATCTTTAATCTTATCCGGAGAATTTCTTTTAATTACCCTTTCAACTGCATATTTGCAAGCCTCTTCCGGGCTCATGCCTTGTCGCATTGCTTCGACCACTGTGTGCGTTCCACAAATCTTTATTACCTCTTCACCAACACCTGTTGACGCAGCAGCACCAACTTCATTATCTACATACAACCCTGCACCGGGAATAGGCGAATCACCAACACGTCCGCGCATTTTAAATGCCATACCACTGGTTGTGCAACTGCCACTTAAATTTCCGTTCACATCAATTGCAACCATTCCAATTGTATCATGATTAAAAGAACCATCATCAAACCGGTACGGCGCAAATGCATTTTGCCCTTTTGTATTCTCAATATTTTTTACGGGTTTGTAGTCTGATTTTTTTAACCAGTCATCATATGCTTTCTGTGCACCATCACTCAACTTATCTTCTTCTAACGGAAAGCCCTGCTCTACTGCAAATTGTTGCGCACCGATGCCAGCAAGCATAACATGAGGTGTTTTTTCCATAACACGCCGCGCCACAGAAATTGGATGTTTTATTCTTTCGAGAAAACAAACACTTCCTGCATTTCCATATTCATCCATTATAGAAGCATCAAGTGTTACATGTCCATCGCGATCGGGATAAGCACTTAATCCAACGCAACAATTATCTTTTTCTGATTCCGTTACCATCACACCGGCTTCTACTGCATCGAGCGCCCTGCCCTTTTCTCTTAATATTCTCCACGCTTCTTTATTAGCATTTATACCCGTGTTCCATGTAGAAATTACCAATGGCTTTTTACCTGCAATTATTTTTTTTGATGATGAAAAAACGCTTGGTGTTATCATCATTGTACCAAAACCCATTGTTCCCCATTTTAAGATTTTGCGGCGATGTATCATAGTATTCTTTTTTGAAGCGAAAGGTAAAACGCGAATCATTAAAAACAATACAAGCATGAAATTTGAACACTCATTTGTTAATCCAGTTTAAGAAGATAACTCTTATTCCGTACGATATTTGCAGAAACAAAGCATGATGAAAGTAATTATAGCAGGCGCCGGCTTTGCAGGATTGAAACTTGCAAGATCTTTAAACAACAAGGAAAATATTGAAGTGCTGGTGATTGATAAAAATAACTATCACCAGTTTCAGCCTTTATTTTACCAGGTTGCCACTGCCGGGCTTGATGCAAGCAATATATCTTTTCCGCTGAGAAAAATTTTTCAAAAATCAAAGAATGTTTTCTTCCGCATTGCATCTATACAGGAAATTAAAAACAATGAAAATAAAATTGTAACAGATATTGGTGAATATAGTTATGATGTACTTGTGCTTGCTACCGGTGCAGACACAAATTTTTTTGGCAATGAAAAAATTAAAGCGGCTGCATTGCCTATGAAATCAACCGCACAGGCATTGGTGTTACGCAACCACATTATTGAAAATTTTGAACATGCTTTGATTACGCGCGATGAGGCAGAATTAAAAAGAAGAATGACCGTGGTGCTTGTTGGCGGCGGACCCACCGGTGTTGAATTAAGTGGCGCCATTGCAGAAATGCGGCGTTATATTTTACCGAAAGATTATCCCGAACTTGACTTTAGTAAAATGAAAGTTTTTTTGATTGAAGGAAGCCCGCGAACACTGGCAGCCATGAGTGAAAAAAGCAGCGAACAGAGTTGCAAGTATCTTAATGAGCTTGGCGTTGAAGTAAAAACAAATACTGTTGTAAAAGATTATGATGGAAAAACGGTTACACTTTCAACGGGTGAAACAATTGAATCGAACACCGTGATTTGGGCAGCAGGCATTAAAGGCAATTTACCCAATGGTATTGATGCCACGCAGATTGTAAAAGGTAACAGAATAAAAGTTGATCGCTATAATAAAGTGCTTGGTGCAAATAATATTTATGCTATTGGTGATGTGGCTTACATGGAAACACCAAAATATCCGCATGGTCATCCGCAGTTGGCAAATGTTGCCATTAACCAGGGAAAAAATCTTGCACATAATTTAGAACACCAGGCGAGTGGCAACAAACATTTACAAACAGAATTTGAATATCATGATAAAGGAACGTTGGCAACTGTTGGAAGAAATCTTGCTGTTGCAGACTTAAAACCAAACTTACATTTCGGCGGATGGCTTGCCTGGGTGATATGGATGAGTCTTCACTTAATGCTGATATTAGGCGTAAAAAATAAACTGCAGATTTTTATAAACTGGTTGTATAAATATTTTACGTACGATCAGAATTTAAGATTGCTTATAAGAGATGCATATAAGCCTGATAAGATCCAACAATAATTCAATTATTTAAAAATTATTAATGCTGTGAATTTTTTGAAGTGATCCATCTGCTTAATTTTTTTAACGATTACAACTTCAATTAAGGCAACCCTTTATTTTAAACACCGGTTTTTTAATTCAAACTTTTTTTATGAAGAACAGGATTATAAAACCAGTTGTATTATTTGCATCAACCATTTGCTTAACTGTTATTATTTTATTTGCATGCAGTAAAAGTGGCGGCAGTAGTTATGGCGGCAACAATAATGGAGGGGGAAACAATACACCAAACAGTGTTTCAATTGTAAATTTTACGTTTTCTTCCAGTTCATTAACAGTAACATCGGGTACAAAAGTTACATGGACAAACAACGATGCAACAACACATACCGTAACTGCAGATGATGGAAGTTTTGACAGCGGAAACATTGCCCCTGGTGGCACGTTTAGCCACACTTTTAATTCAGCAGGTACTTATGCATATCATTGCAATATTCATACAACCATGAAAGGGAAAATTGTGGTGAATTGATTGGTGAGAGAAAAGGATAATTCATGTTTGTATTTTGAAACAGCTTGCATAAAATCATGACTTTCCTTGCAGGCTGTTTTTTAATTTTAAATAATCAAGAAAGTAAATAATCTTGATTGAAAAATTATTATTGCTGTTATCACCTAACGTGTTGTTTAAATTTTTGAAATAACTATTTACAACACGATCAGAAAAATCCTGAACAGCATTTTTCCATACAAGATTAAAAAAACTCCCGGGCGCAAACTCCCATGTATAAACCATATCAACATTAAAATAATTTACGTTCTGGTTTGCATCAGGATGAAAATCTGGATTCGCAAGTAATGTTCCATCATGCTGCAATAAAAAAAATTCTTTGTTCTCAACAGTGCTTACATAATGCCTCACCCTGCATGTAATTCCCATCTTATTTGTGAAATTATATTTAGCACTTACAATGTGTTCAGTTGTATTTACATGACGTTTTGCGAAATTAATGTCAGCAGTTCCATCAACATATGTATAACCAACATCATTATAAGCCGGCGTAAACTGAACACTTTGCATCAGCGAAAACTTATTATTGAAACGATAAGCCTGCGTTGCCAATAAATTCATTGAAAAATAATGATAAAAATGAACGCTGGTGTTCGTTAACCAGTCAATTGTATAAGTATATTTTTTGCTATCATTACTTTGAAACCATGCTTCAAGATTTATGGATGCACCGCGTTTAAAAAACCAACCCGTAGTTCTTGGTTCATAAAAATCATTCTGCTTAAAACTGTAACCAACAAATGCGCCTAAATACCAAAGCTTTTTACTTTGCACATTTGCGTTCACATTTATTTTATCGTATTGATAAGTTTGATTTATTGGTTGAATTTTTTTTGATAAATAACTCAGTGTATTATTAAAGTTGAGATTAATCCTGTTCCACCAATCTTTAGGTTTTATCCAGTGATAACCTAAATATACATAGTGGTTCAAAAAATTATTATTTGTAAAATAACCCATATCATCGCTGCTAAATTTATCATCTGTTCTTTGCTGTTGAAAAGTAAAATTAAAATTGCCGCTTGTTTTATTTAAATGCAATTCATGACTATAACCGGTTTGCGTTTTTCCGCCGGGCAAATAATTCATGCGATTGCTAACAGCGAATTCTCCGCCTAAATTATAAGTGTTTGTTTTATCATTTAACTCAAATAAACCAGCGCTTACATTTGCATCATAATCACTGCCCGAACGCCATACATCTGTATTCACAAATGAAACGCTTGAATTATGTTTCAGCGTTTGATCTAGCACAATGATGTTATAATTTGTAATTGGATCTGTAAGAACTTTCCTTTGCTCTTTGGTTGATGTGTTTTCAAGCGTTGCATATTGTGCAGTTGTAATGGCATTTAAAAAACCAATTCCCAAACCACTTTTTGTACGACCGGAAATTTTTGTTGCATTAATGAGTTTAGATTCTGTTGGATTTTTTATTACTTCTTCATTCGCAGCTGTATCGTTATACACGTCATTCATGTGGATAGGTGTGCCGCCAATTCTTCGTGAATAAAACAAATTTCCTTTTCCGAATAATTCTGTGCCCTCTGTAAAAAAAGGTCTGTATTCATTATACTTTACTTCAAATGGTGTAAGATTTAAAACCTGGTTATCACTTTGCACTTGCCCAAAATCAGGAATAAGCGTTGCATCTAAAGTAAATGCCTGGTTAATTCCATATTTCAAATCCATTCCGCCATTCACCTGGTCTGTCCAGTTTTTTACACCTGGCGTGTTGTATAGATAATGATTTTCATAAAAAGATAAATAGGGAGAAAATTGCAAACGTAATGGCGGTTTTATGTTTGATAAACCTTTCCAGATTCCTTCTTGCGTAAGAAATCCGTTTACATTTGGATCAATTGGATTCCATGTATATTGTTGTTCTGTTTTTCTTCTTCTTCGGGTAATATTAAATCCCCAATCCTGTACATCTTTTTTACTAAATCGAATTGCTGAAAAAGGAATAAACATTTCAAAACTCCATCCGCTGTCGGTAATTACAGCACCGCTTTGCCAAACAGAATTCCAGGTAAAATCTTCATTGTCTGTGTTCGGCGCAGGTGGATTCATTTTTGCATCCCATTGTTCATTTAATGGTGTTACAAAATATTCGAAGCCGTTAAGTTTGTCATCATATGTATCGAAAATAATTCCTACATAATCGTTCGTACCAAAACCATCGCGGCCAACAAGTTCGGTTGCAATACTATCTTTTGTTCTTTCATAACAAAAGCCGCCAAAATAAATGCCTTCATCATCATATATTAAATAAGAAACCGTTCTGTCTAAACTATCTTCAATGACACCAACCTTAGGACGAAATTCTATAAGATCTGCCATAACAGATGCATCCTTCCATGCGGCTTCATTAAGAATTCCATCGATTTTTATTTTACCGGTTGCGCGTTTTGCGGGCAATATTCTTGGCGCAGTGGATTGGGAAATACTTTTAAAAGATATTAAAAAAAACATCAGGAATAATGCAGCGGCGCCTTTCATGCAGTTGATTTGTGATTTATTGGACAACTAAACGAAGATGGCGGGATTTAGTTACAGCAACAGGATAATTTTGATGTACTGCTTTTTCTGCATGATGAACGTTAAGAATAAGATGGCAATATTATTTTACTTTTTTACACACTTCTGCTTTGCCAAAATAATGTGAGATAAGTTGCGTGATATTTCCTGAAGCATCTTTTACAAATTCAATTCTTGCATTAATAATTTTTAAGTAGAAATTAGTTTCATCTTCTGCGTATAAAGGAGATTTTGGTAAGCCACCTTGCGGAGCTTCCATTTGCAATTGCCCGTTTCCTAAAGTGATATATACATGATGCTTCTTATCAAAATCATATTGACCAGTATATTTTTTCAAAACTTCATCTGCAAGTTTTATGGCGACATGCACGTGCGGTATATCATAAGGTTTATTAAAAATTATCGCCGAAAGATCTGCGTTGATCGCGTTTAACGATTCATCAAACCAGCCTTTATTCGTTAATAAAATAATGATTCCATCGTGCAATGGATAGTAACAGAAATTAGCCGTAAAGCCGGGAATGCCGCCACCATGATAAATTTCCTGTGTTCCAAATAGTGAGTCAACAAATAATCCATAACCATAATGTTCCAAATGCGGCGTTGTCATGGCTTTCCACAATTCAGCAGAAAGAATTTTTTTATCAGCAATAGCCTGCGCCCATTTATACATATCGTTTGTTGTACTCCAAATTCCACCGGCAGCATATGTAACTGTTGAATCCCATCTCCACGCTGATGCAATTTTTTGAACAGAATCATTTAAAGTTTGATAACCTGTTGCAATATTTGTATCCAATGAATGTTTAAAATCAAATAAAGAATGATCCATTTGAAGCGGCGTGAAAATCATATCACGAACATTCTGTTCATACGATTTGCCGGTAACTTTTTCAATGATCAATCCAAGGAAATAATAACCTGAATTACTATACCGCATTTGCGTGCCGGGTTTAAAATCAAGACGATGTTTATTGATGATATCAAAGAATAGTTGTTTGTCGATTGGATTGCATACAATCGCAGAATCGTTTTCATCAATATCATTTGTATAATTATAAATGCCTGAAGTATGCGTTAATAAATTTTCAATGGTTATTTCATTTGCATATTTGAATTGTGGAAAATATGCAGAGAGTTTATCATTCACAGAAAGCTTTCCTTCCTCCTGCAATTTTAAAATTACAGTCGCTGTAAATTGTTTGGTAACTGAACCAATTTGGAAAATTGTATTCGAATCATTTAAAACATGTGTTGCAAAATTTTTGTAACCATAACTTTTCTGCAAAAGAATTTTTCCATTCTGTGCAATCAATGTATTGCCGTTAAACTTATTTACTTTATTCGCAGCGAGTAAATATTCATCAAGTTTTTGTGTGATGGAATCATCTTGCGCATGCGAAAGAGAAAAATATAAAAGCAAAAACGGCAACAGAATTATTTTTTTCACATTAATTATTTTACTTTTTTACAGATTTGATTTTCTCCATTGACATGAATAATCATCTGCGAAATTTTGCCATTTTCATCTTTTGCAAATTCAACTTCCGCAGCAATGATTTTTAAGAAAAATACATTTTCACTTTTTGCAAATAAAGGAACCTTTGGCAAACCACCTTGCGGCGCTTCTATTTGCAACTGGCCGTTTTCTAAAGTTATATATGCATGATGCTTTTTATCAAAATCGTATTGACCGACATATTGCTTTAAAATATTTGAATCAACTTCAATTTCATGCTCTAATTTTTTTCCAACGGATAAAGTGGCAATGTCATTATCAAGCGCCATAAATGCCGGGTCATCTCCGCCTTCATTCAATGAATTGTATAAAGTGGCAATAAAAATATTTTGATCAGGTAAATAAATTTCATCGCTTTGAAAACCATCAATACCGCCGGCGTGTTCAATAGATGTATAATCGTTCCTGTTTTTTATAAACCAGCCATAACCATAAGTAGATTTTGTTCCATCAGAAAGCATGAATGGCGTGCACGCCTTTTCGAGCGTTTCTTTCTTTATCAGTTTATAATTATACAAAGCCTCGTGCCACTTAAACATGTCATCAACATTTGAAACCAAAGCACCTGCGCCATAAACCTGCGACATACTTATATAACCTGCATTAAAATATTTTCCATTGTACTTTGCATAACCATTTATTCTGTTTGGAATTATTTCTGTTGGCGAATCGTAAAATGTGTTTGTTAATCCTGCAGGTTTAAAAATATTTTCAGCTAAATAGTCTTGATATGATTTGCCTGAAACCTGTTCAATAATATAAGCAAGCAAAAAATAATTTGAGTTACTGTAATGAAATTGACTTGATGGAGTAAAATCCAATGGCAATTTTGAAAGACTATCTATTATTTGTTTTGGCGGAAAGTCAACACGAATTGCAGTTGGAATTGGAAAGTTCAAAACTTCATAATCTACAATACCCGAAGTATGCGTGAGCAAATTTTCAATCGTGATTGTGTGACCTTTATATGGAAAATCTTTTATGAATTTTTGAATACTATCCTGCAAAGAAATTTTTCCCTGTTCAACCAATTGCAAAATTGAAACAGCCGTGTATTGTTTTGTGATTGAACCAAGCCTGAAAATCATATCAGGTTTCATTGGCACATTCAATTCTATATTGGCAACGCCAAATGCTTTTTTATAAATAATAGAATCATTTTTGGCGACCAGCACAACACAACCCGGCGATATTGATTTGTATGTTGATGAAATTAATGAATCAAGTTGTATAGGTAAATCGCTTTGTGCATTTGTGACGAAATGACTTATTACAAAAAATAAAAAAATAATTTTCTTCATAAGAATTATTCAGACAGCAAAATTCTTTTCTGTTTAAATAAAGGAG
Source organism: Parafilimonas sp. (assembly GCA_035547495.1). Lineage (GTDB taxonomy): Bacteria > Bacteroidota > Bacteroidia > Chitinophagales > Chitinophagaceae > Parafilimonas. Next base: position 28,707 of record DASZUY010000324.1, read on the forward strand.
CAGTGTTTCATTACTCAAATCGCGATTTGAGAAGTGATTAAGATGAAAATGAATAGTTGACTAATTCGTTTGTAAAGCAGACCTGCGAAATTCAGACGGAGAAATGCCGGTTGACTGTTTAAATATTCTTTGAAAAGTTGCTTGCGAACTAAACCCGCATTCTAACGCAATGCCGGCAATTGTAAGATTGTCAGTTTCGGGTTGCAATAGTTTTTCTTTAAAAGCTTCAATGCGATATTCATTTACAAATTCGCTAAAACTTTTATTCAGGTTTTGATTTAAAACAAATGAAATGGTTTTTTGCGGAATGGAAATATGCTCGGAAAGAATGTTCAAATTAAGATTCGGATTGAGAAACAATTTATCACTTATCATACTTTTTTTAAGTGAATTGATTGCCTGTGCAATTGCTTCTGCAGCTAAAGTTGAATTGACAGGCTGTGCTTTTTTTAAAAGATTATTTTCTGTTTGAGAAATGATGTATCCTTTTATGCCTAACCAATAAATAATTATTGCCAGCGGAATATAAAGCGGGTACCAGTCAAATGTATTTAGCATTACATCTGTGTAACGGGGAATAACATACGGAACGAGATAGAAAAACCAGATAACCTGGAACGTTGCAAATACACGGATGAATTGTTGCAGCCATTTAAAATTATTCGTTTGCCCATTCAACGCACCATTATGTTTTTGTTTGAATGCTGAAAGATATTTTAACGACATCCAAACATAAAAGCTCACGCTCATCCATCTCGGTATATCAGCATACACATTGTACGTATCAATAAAATTTCCCCAAGGCTGCGGATGATTTTTTATAACTCCTGTTATAATTCCAAGCACAAAAACAACTGCAGCGAGTTGTGGCACCAAATCAATAATTACCGGATAAAAATGGGTGCGTAATTTTTTTGTGACTTTGAAATTTGAATCGAGCGAAGATTGAATATAGAAATAAAGTAACGGACCAAAAGGCATTACAATCACCAACGGAATGAAATTAGAAATAAAACTGAGCGTATTTGAATTAAACCAGTTTTCATAACTCGCATATAAATTAAAACTTGCCAGGGATATTAAGAATATCAATGCAGAAAGTAAACGGTTTGATTGTTTATTCTTTTTTGAAAAGAAAAGCAGGCTGCTAATGATAAAGCCTTGCATTGCCCCAAGTAAAATAATGATATTAAGAAACGATGTCATTATTATGCTTTCAATAATTTAAATGCATGCATCCAATCGTTTTTCAAAAAACCATCAATACACCACAAATTACATAATGGCTCAATGGCTCTTGCTGCTTCTGCTTTTCCCATGTCTGCAGTTTCCCAACCAAAGGCTGTAAGAATTTCTGTAACTTTTTTCTTTGCTGCGTCATCATTGCCGCAAATAAACATAGTTGGTGTTGATGATAAGTTTGGTTTATACATCAATAGATTGCCAACACTGTTAAAGCACTTTACAAATTTTGCATCAGTAAAATCTTTTTGTAATTGTTCCATCAGTGAATAATTTATATCAGTAAAAGAATTCAGAACGCCGTTTACTGGTGGCTTATCACTAATCGGGTTAGTTGTATCAATAATTATTTTGCCTGAAATATTTTCTTTGCCTGCTAACTGCAATGCTTCTTTTGCTGCGCCGCCTTTTACACAAAGCACCAGCAAATCACCAAATTTTGCAGCTTCATCAAATGTGCCGATGTCAATTTTTGTTTCAGTATTAAAATCAACTACTTCTTTTTTAGAAGTGTTTCGGGTGCCGAGCATTACTTCATAACCTTCACTGTTAAATGCTTTAGCTAAAGTTTGGCCAACTGAAGCGGAGCCAATAATTCCAACTCTCATAGATTATAATTTTATATTTCAAAGTTTCAATGTTTCTGCAATTCTTCAAATTAATTTTTATAAAGCGATAAAAGCTTCTAAAAAATCATACATAAATTTTTTCTGCTGACTGATATATTTTGGCGCTAAGTTTTTTATTTCATCTTCTGTTTGTATATACTCTGCCTTTATTAATTCCGCACGTTCATTCTCTGTCATGCCATTTAATAAATCTTCTTTTACTTCCATGTGAAATTGCAATCCTGCAACATGATTATTGTAAACAAAACCTTGCTGTTCGCAGGCTTGTGTTTTAAAAAGCTGTGTTGCATTTTCGGGCAAAGTAAATGTATCACCATGCCAGTGAAATGTTGTAAACAGTTGTGGCAAATTTTCAGTGAGCTTATGCGACGCTACTTTTTCTACTTCAAACCAGCCAATTTCATTTTTTGTATGCGCAAAAACTTTTGCACCTAATGCTTCGGCTATAAATTGTGCACCTAAGCAAACACCTAAAACTTTTTTATTTGCTTCAATAGATTTTTTTATGAATGTTTTTTCTGTCTTCATCCATTCGTATTTATCTTCTTCATATACACCCATCACCCCGCCCATGATAACAAGTACATCGAATGAATCTATAGATATAAAATTTGCATCCTCAAAAACCTTTGTATAAGAAGTTGTATGATTTTTTTCTTTAGCCCAATCTGCAATTGTACCGGGATTTTCGAATGGCATGTGCTGAATAAAATGAATATGCATGAACAACTGATTTTATATTTGAGAAATAAAGATAATTTCAGAAGTTTAATCATCTTAAATCAAACCAAGCACGATGAAATATGTTTTAATGCTAATCACATTATTGGTGGGTTCAATTATTCCGGTACAGGCAGTTGTAAATGCAAGACTTGGCAGTCAAACAGGTGGTGCCATTATGGGTGCGCTGTTAAGTTTCTGCACAGGATTTATGTGGCTGCTTTTTCTAAATTTAAGTATAAACAGCAATGCGATTATTTCATTAAAACCTTTGTCAACCGGTCCGTGGTACATTTGGCTGGGCGGTTTTATTGGTGCCATCTTCGTTGGTTTTATAACATGGATAAATCAGCGGCAAGGAGTAGGATTAACTTTTGCGCTTGTTGTAAGCGGGCAAATTTTTATGTCGTTGATAATTGATCATTTTGGTTTATTTGGTTCAGCTTTAAGAACAATAACTTTGGAAAAAATTATTGGCGCACTGTTTATAATTGCGGGAATTATTTTGATTAAAAAATAACATGAGTAATCCGAATCTTCAGAACGAAAAATCTCAACTGAGTGTTGAAGAAAAAGAGTTTGAAAATAACATCAGGCCAAAACATATTGTTGAATTTGCAGGGCAGCAACAACTAATAGATAATCTCATCATTTTTATAAAAGCTGCAAAGTTGCGGGGCGAAGCATTGGATCATATTTTATTTCATGGTCCGCCAGGTTTGGGTAAAACAACTTTAAGCAGAATTGTTGCGAATGAATTAGGGGTAAACATTCGCGAAACCAGTGGACCTGTTATTGAAAAACCCGGCGATCTTGCAGGCTTGCTCACCAATCTTGAACCCAATGATGTTTTGTTTATTGATGAAATACATCGCTTAAGCACAGTGGTGGAAGAATACTTATATGCAGCGATGGAAGATTTTAGAATTGATATAATGATTGATACAGGCCCGAATGCAAGAAGTATTCAATTAAACTTAAATCCGTTTACATTAATTGGCGCAACAACAAGAAGTGGTTTATTAACGGCACCATTGCTTTCAAGGTTTGGTATAAAATCAAGATTAGAATACTATCATGCAGATACCTTAAAAAAAATTATTCAGCGTAGCGCATCCATATTAAATACAAATATTTCAGATGATGCTGCAAGAGAAATTTCAGGAAGAAGCCGTGGTACACCAAGAATTGCAAATGGCTTATTAAGACGTGTTAGAGATTTTGCACAAGTGTTGAATGATGGAATAATTGATTTAGGCATTACACAACATGCATTAAAAGCTTTGAATGTTGATGAACATGGTTTAGATGAAATGGATAACCGGATTTTATCAACCATTATAGAAAAATTTAAGGGCGGACCTGTTGGCATTACAACCATTGCCACTGCAGTAGGCGAAGAGCCGGGAACGATTGAAGAAGTGTACGAGCCTTTTTTAATTCAGGAAGGTTTTTTACAACGTACGCCTCGCGGAAGAGAAGTGACACATAAAGCGTATGAACATTTGGGAAAAAAACCCAACAATACGGGCTACACAGGAAGTTTATTTAGTTGAAATTTCTATATAATGAACCATTTGCCATCTTCATTTTTTGTACAAGAAAGCCCATTGCTCATCTCGTAAATTTTAGAACCTGCTTTTGCATCCGTATAAATTTTTTTCACGTACACCATTACGTTATCATTCAGCTTTGTCAGGTGTACAATCAACTCCTCGATTGATAAAATATTTTCAGGAAGAAAATTAATCTTCGTTTCAAATGACAGCAATTGCATCGTGCGATTTATATAATAAACTACAAAAAATTTGCCTCATTTTTTATAAGAAAAAGGCCGCTCAAATTGAGCGGCCTTTCCAGATATACGGACTTTAAATTAATATAATGTGAATTCTACTCTCCTGTTTTTTGCTCTTCCCGCTGCCGTTTTATTTGATGCGATTGGCTGTGTTTCGCCATAGCCTGTTGCTTCAATACGTGAAGGATTTGCACCTTTAGAAACAAGGTAATCTTTCACAGCTTCCGCACGATCTTTAGATAATTTCATGTTGGCATCATCAGAGCCGATATTATCTGTGTGCCCGGCTAACTTCAAACTAAAGTTTTTATTGATTAAGATTTCTGCAACCTTATCAAGGCTTGCATAAGATGACGGTTTTATAGTTGATTTACCAAAATCAAACTGAAGATTTTTTATTGCTTCGTTCACTACACGTCTGTCTTCTTCAGTTACTAAAACTGTTTGAGCAGGCGGAGGTGGTGGCGGTTGCATCTTAGGTAAAGGACAACCGGAACCATCAACTTTAACGCTATCCGGTGTTCCAGGACATTTATCTAAATAATCAGGAACGCCATCATTATCTGCATCCTTCTTCATATCAGCGATTTGATTTTTCAACGCATCTATTTCACTTGCATTTTGATTTGCTGTTGCTGTAACAGAAGCTTTCAATGCTTCATTCTCATCCATCAAATCTTTTTTGAATTGACTAACAGGATTGTTTGTCATTAACTGTGGTTTTCCACCCAAAGCAAATTCAACACCTGCAAATGCATAAGAGAATTTGTCTTTATGATAACCACCGGAATTATATCCGTCAAAATTATCTGCGTCAACAAAATTCATTCTGAAGCCAAGATCAATATTTACATCTTGTGCTACCTGGAATTTTAAACCGCCGCCAACAGGTACAAAAAATTCATGAATGCTTTTATCACCTTCTTTATATTTTACTTCAGTACCGGAATTAGTAGTAAGAATTGGTTTATACCCTGCAATACCTGCACCGGCAGATACATAAGGTATCACTGTATTTTTATCACTTAACCAATTAATGTTGCCAAAAGTTACAACACCACTTACACTACCAGACCAGTTAAGATTTGTTTTAAAAGATTTGTAAGGATTTGATGTTTGTGTTCCGTTGCCCAAAGCATCGCTATTATTTCCTTCAACATTACCTCTTAAAAATTCTGCCTGCACAGCAAGCAAATGTGTGAATTGATTTTTAATGTATAAGCCATAACCCAAATCCCATTGAGGATGTGTAAAATTATTACTGCCGCCAATTGGTACAGATGGCGTTAATCCACCCACATTTACACCAATTGAAAAAGTGCTGAAATTATTAATTGGCTTCATAGACATTGTAGAGGTGCCCGACATTGTCGACATTGTAGTGTCTTGCGAAAATGCACGCAGCATAAATGCACTACACATTAATAATGTTAATGTTTGTTTTAAAAAGATTCTTTGCATGTTGGTTACTTTATAAATGTTTTGATAAAATATTTCCACATAGGCAGTTTGCAAAGCAGATGCCACGTTCTTTAAAACCTCTTCTGCATACATGCAGCAACACTATTTACTTATATATATATTAGTGAGAAGGAAAAGTATTTTTTTAACATTTTGATCGATCGTGAGGGAGTGATAATATAAATCAGGTTTGAATTTTTTTGTTGAATTTAATTTCCAATTTTTATATAAAATAAAACCCCGGCACATCCATGCCGGGGTTGAAGTGAATAAACCAACAACTAATGCTTAAATAAAAATCCAAATACACCATCTTCTTCGTCGTTGGGACCTGCTGTATAATAAAGTTGCGTAGCTCCGCTTGTTTTTGGAATACCACTTTCAATTGCCCATAATCCTTCAATAGTAACAGGAACTCCGTTTTGTGATAGTTGTCCAATAAAATTTCCATCCCAATCAAAAACATTAATGCGACCATCACCAAAATTTCCAACTAAAAGTGCGCTCTTGCCTAATAGCGCCGGCGTTGCTTCTGCTAATCCCCATGGCGCATTTAAAGTACCACGCGCAGCAAAATGTTTTGCCAGTGTGCCATTCGGCCAATACACATCCACAAACCCAAATCCAGCACCGGTTGAATCGTCATCACCATCTTCATTTTGTAATGCATAGGTTACATAGAGCATATTGTTTATTGCTCTTATTCCAAAAGGCGCATAGTGCGCTGGTACATCAGGATCCCAAAATCCTTTTGTATTAACGTGTTTAAAGTCCTTATCAAAAATGTCTATTTTTTCTTTTGTGAAATTTGTTGCATATAAATAATTCGCTCCATCATTGGTTGCCATTGCAAGCCCTTTGTAGCTGGAGCCGTTCGCATTTCTGTCTGCAACCAATATTGCTGATGAACCTCCATTCCATGCGGAGATAGTTCCATCTTCACTCGCAAAAATAAACTTGGCAGTTGCGCCTGTTCCCGGAATGATAAAATCAGCAGTACCATTAAAAATCTGACCCGTTGGATTTCCGTTTGCGTTTTTTAAGTGTGATGGAATAGTAACTGCATCTAAAACCTGCGCGCCTGTTCTGTCATACACAAAACTTACACCACCATCTGTAGCAGAAACCCAGAATGTTCCGCCCGGGCTTTCACTCATTCCCCACGCGTTATGCAATTTGGGGTTGATGTGTGCTGCATTATAACCGCCAACATTTGCATTGAGGTTAACGGTAAAAAAATTACCAAATGAATAACCATTTTTTACTTGCGATGTTGCCAGGTTAGGCTGTGCATTTACCGCTTTGGCATCAGTAGTTTTTTGGCAGCCTGTGTTTATTAAAAAACACAGAAGCACAAAACAAAACCCTGTAAAATGCAGAGTTCTGAAAAGAGAATTTTTCATATAATTTAATTTATTGGTGACGGAAATAGAGCTTACTGTTAGCAATCGATTTAAACAAACCAAGCTTCATTTGAAATGGTTGCTTGATGATTTTAATTTATTGAGGGGAAAATGTGACGAAAAAATTTATTCATACTTTATCTGGCGGCATAAATATGTGTGAGTTTGTATTATTTTGCCTGAATAATGCTTACGCATCTTATCATACAGAACTATGCAATTATTGATTCAATTGAAATAAATTTTTCTGAACATTTTAATATTATCACCGGCGAAACAGGTGCAGGAAAAAGTATTTTGGTTGGCGCACTGAGTTTGATTTTAGGAGAACGTGCAGACTCATCTTCATTATTAAGTAAAGAAAAAAAATGTTTTGTTGAAGGTGTGTTTAATATTGAAAAGCGAAAAAATGTTTTAGCCTTTTTAAAAGAAAATGATTTTAGTACAGATGATGAGCTGGTTTTGCGAAGAGAAATTAATACGAACGGAAAATCACGAGGTTTTATAAATGATACGCCGGCGAATTTGCAACAGCTAAAACAACTTGCTTCAATGCTGGTTGATCTGCATCAACAGTTTGATACTTTAGAATTAGGCGATTCAGATTTTCAAAGAGAAGTGTTAGATGCATTAGCAGGAAATGAAAAATTATTACCGCAATATATTTCGCTGTTTAATGATTGGAAAAGAACGCAGCAGCAATTAGAACAACTCACTGCACAAAAAAATAATTTTCAAAAGGAACTTGATTACAATCAATTTTTATTTGATGAATTGAACGAAGCTGGCTTTAAAGACAATGAATTAGAAGATTTGGATAATGAACTCCAAACTTTAAGCAACGCAGAAGAAATTAAAGCTGCGCTTACTACTTCTGTTTATGAATTAAAAGAAAGCGAGCAGCCGCTTGTTCAAACATTAAAACAACTAATAAACAGGTTAAATGCTTTTGCTTCTTTCAATAATAGTTTAGGTGAATTGATTCAGCGTTTGCAAAGCACACAAATTGAGTTAGCGGATATCAGTAATGAACTTGAAATTTTAAACGATGATGTAAATTATGATGAAGCACGCATCAATTTTATTAATGAGCGAATAGCACAAGGTTATCGTTTGCAAAAAAAACACGGCGTTCAATCGACAAACGAATTATTGCAAATACAAAATGAGCTGCAAAAAAAATTAGATGCGGTTTTAAATATTGATGAAGCCATTACCTCAACACAAAATAAATTTAATCAACAGCAAAAAGAACTTGAAACAATAGCAGAAGAGTTATCAGCCAAAAGAAAAAAAATAATTGCATCGTTTGAAAAAAATGTGAACGGTTTGCTTACACAAGTTGGAATGCCGAATGCAAAAATTAAAGTTGCAGTTTATGATGTTGCATTAAATCAATTTGGAAAAAATACAATTGAATTTTTGTTTGATGCAAACAAGAGCAACCGTTTTGAACCTTTATATAAAGTTGCCAGCGGCGGAGAATTAAGCAGGCTGATGCTTTGCATAAAATCATTGGTAGCAGAAAAAATAAATCTTCCCACATTGATCTTTGATGAAATTGATACAGGCATTTCCGGCGAAGCTGCAAAACAAGTGGGCATTATTTTAAAACAACTTGCAAAACAAAGGCAAGTAATTTCAATCACCCATCAGCCGCAAATTGCAGGCAAGGCAGATGCACATTTTTACGTGTACAAGCAAATTAAAAATGATGCGGTGCACACAAATATTCGCTTGTTAAATAAAGATGAGCGTATACAAGCGATCGCCCAAATGCTTTCAGGCGAAAAACCAACTGCAGCAGCGATTGAAAACGCCAGAGAGATGATTGGAAATTAAAACGGAGCTGCTCGACGCGGTCAGACGCTTCAAAGCGTCAGACCGATATTACCATTACTCTAAAATTCTTTCTTCAAACTTACCTGTCTTCTTATTTTTCAGAATAAGTTTTTTCGCGCCATAATGCGTTACTTCTTCTTTCACCAAATAATTATCTGCATCATAATCGGTAAGATTACTTGGTTTTGATAAGCCTTCTTTTCCACGCCAAACTTCAAGCTTCACAGGCTCCCACAATTTTGTTTTAGCAGATTTATAAGCTGCATCAATAATTGCATTTACCACATAACCATCATAAAAAGTTTCAGTTGGTTCTTTCTTCTTTTCCATGCAATCAAACATTTCTGTAAACATGTGATTATAACCAAGGTCATTCACTTCATCGCCAACAGGAAATAACCAGCCGCTGTTGCTTTCTGCTTTTTCTGCCACATAATCCGCGCCTTTGCCGGTAGTAAACATTTCCAAACCGGTACGCAAAAAATTATTGATCCAGATCGTTCCTTCGGTGCCCATTACTTCATCCCGCAAATCCATACCGCCGCGAAATGTCCAGCTCACTTCAAACTGCGCAATCGCACCGGTTTCATATTTAATCAAGCCAATTGCATGGTCTTCCGCTTCAATGGGTTTAACCTGTGTATCAGCCCAGCACATCACTTCAACCGGCTTAATATCTTTTCCAATAAAACTTCTTGTAATTTCTATGCAATGACAACCTAAATCTAAAATGCAACCGCCGCCTGCCAGTTCAATATTCCAAAACCAATCGCTATGCGGACCAGGATGCGTTTCTCTTGATTTCGCCCACAAAATTCTTCCCAATGCTCCGTTCTTTACACTTTCATGCGCTTTTAAAAATTTCGGCGTGTAAACAAGGTCTTCCAGGTAACCATTAAAAATGCCCGCTTCTTCAACAGCTTTTAACATGCGCAAAGCTTCTGCACTATTGCGGGCCAAAGGCTTCGTAGTAACAACCGCTTTTTTATGTTTACAGCAAAGCATTACTGCTTCTTCATGCACATTATTTGGCAACGCAATACAAACCACATCAACATTGGGATGTGCAATCGCTTCTTCCATATTAGAAGTGTAATGTTCGCAGCCATAATCTTCAGCAAACTTTTTTGCATTTGCTTCTTTTCTTGCGTAGATACTTACAATTTTATCTTTACTTCGCTGCCCTTGTATGGAGTTTGCATAAAAACGACCAATGAAACCTGAACCAAGCATAGCAATACGTGCCATAGAAATTTATTTTAAGTTGATGATGAAGCAATATCGCTTATAATGTTTATATCCCTGGAAAATATGTTTATAAGCCTTAAAAATACCTGCACGTAAAAGTATAAAACACGTGTATAAAAGCAAGAAAAAAAATTTGGAAACCGCTATTCTGAAATTGTATATTTACAGAGTAAGATTGAATTTAATGCTGCTGCTTGTACTGACCAGCATTTCGGTGGTGGTTGCAGCAAGACAGAAGCAAATTTAAAATTACAGATTTGCGAATAGGGAATTAATTGAAAGATGGAGAACTTCGGTTCGAAATCATAACGGTTGAAGCCAAATTCAAAAATCATTTTGATTGAAGACTTCGGTCGGAAAATCAAGTAAGCGGAAAAACTCCGGTTTGGAAGCTTATCGAAGGCAACAGGGTTAGTAAGTAATTTCTGTTGCTTTCTTTTTTTACATAAACTCACTGGACTACAACTTCTGCTATCTCATTTTTTTCAACTTTCTTTTTACTTAAAATTTTCTTTCGCAGTTTTAGAAATGGCTTTTCAATAATTGCATTTGTAGTTAAAGACATGATGGCAACTGTAATCATGCAAATAATAAACATCATGCTTGAATCATTATGCAAATTCAATTTTGAGAATTGTGTTTGCGTAATATGAATGACAATTTTATGTATGAGATAAATGCCATAAGAAAGCGTTGCAATTTTTGTGGTGATTTTCGATTCGTATTTATACAAAAAACATTTCGGACTTAAAGCAGCCAACACAACAAAACCATAACCAATATCAACCAACGGGAAGCCGAATACTGATGCATTAAAACTTTCATCATCACCTAATAAAAAATAAGCAACGATAAATATTAGTATTGCTATGATTAAAATTTTATTGCCATGTTGTAAAATCTTACCGCTTGTTTTTTGTTTGAACTGAAGTAACGCTGCAATACTTACACCAACCAGCAACCCATCAAGCCGGCTCCATGTGGCGTAATAAATATATTTATACCAGGGCACCCAGCTATTATCGCCTGCAGGCACAACGAAATGATTGTAACAAAATGCACGAATAAAAAATCCAAAAACAAATAATGCAAATAATAACCAGTAAGCTTTTTTATTGATATTAAAATGTAGTGCCGAAATTAATATCAGGGGAAGAAATAAATAAAACTGCTCTTCAATACACAAACTCCATGCATGCGAAAATGTGCCTTGCGTTTGAACATTCAGTCCAATATTTTGCGTGAAGGTTAAATATTTCCAAAGTGGTGCTAAAGCTTCGCGCTCATGTGTAAACGGAAATAAAAAATAAATAGCAACAACGAAAAGATAAATGGGAATGATGCGAAAGAATCGCTTTATAAAAAATTCTTTCACTAAAAGTTTATTACTTGTTGCAATCTCTTTAAAAAGTTGCGAGGCAATTAAATATCCGCTTAATACAAAAAATAAATCAACGCCTGTCCAGCCAAATTTTCCAATTGTCTCCGTCCACTGCGGGTGCGGAAACAATACACCATAATGAAATAATAAAACATATATAATGGCAAATGCACGCAGATGATCAAGACCATGAAGTTTGTGACTGAGTCCACCTTCTTTATTCATATTTTCTTGAAGGAAAAATTAGTTAAAGCATTTGCATTAGTTCTACAATAAATTGCCCACAGGTAAATACTTTTAATTAAAGTGGAAGATAAGAACTAATGGTAACGCAAATAACTCAATCTAATAAAATATTATTTGCAACAGCAATCTATTTACTGATTATAAGTTTTGCAATAAATACATTGCCACTTTCTGATGTAATTTTTACAAAATAATTTCCGGCTGCCCATCTTGTATCGGTTTGCAAGAAATAAGTATCGGTTGGTCCATTGTGTATTAAGCTTTTTTCAGTTAATATTTTTCCAAGGGTATTGCTTATTGCTACTTCGTAATGTCCGTGTTTTACATTAAGAAAATGCAGCATTATTTTTTCTCCTTTTATAACAGGATTTGGAGATACACTAACACTGTCCGGCTGCACTGCAATACTGTTTGTAATTCCGGATATACGCGGGTTTGCCTGGTTAGCAACTCTTGTAACAGGCACCGGTGTGGCTATAAAATTTTTGCTTAATACAATCATAAACCGGTTGCGATAACTGTTGGTGTCGCATTCGTTATTTGCGCAGCTTGGCGTAAAACCGTAAAGTGTTGTATCATTTAAATTCAATGCAAGTTTTGTATTCAAATATTTATCTATCAGCCAGGCATGCAGAGTATTGTTGGGAAAATTTTTTGAAAAGATCTGCAATACGTAAGGCTGCGGTCGTAAATATAATTTATAGAAAAAAGTATCGGCTAAAAAGGGAAAAGGTCTTAACTCAATTGCCAAACGATAATCGTTTCTGAGCAATGCAATATTTTCATCGAAATTCCAAAATTTGCCCGCGTCATTTTCATCAACTTTAGCGGCAAAGGAATTATCAAAAGCTGCACCTACACCATCAACCAAAACCAAACTATTTCCGTCGGAAGTCATAAGGTTTGTATAGATCGCCGGATAATCTTCTGCGCTTATCGGTTTACCAAAAACTTTACCTTCTGTTGTAATCTTATCGCCTTGTTGAAATCTTAGCGTGGCTGTTCCCGATGCGTTCGCACGAATAAAAAATGCTTGCCCGCTTTGCGCATTATCTCCACCGCTATAATTACTGCCCGATTGCGGAACACCAATTCCATTTGAGTAGGTAATAAATGCACCGACTCCATGTGTACCTCCAACAGATGGATCCCATACCCAAAATTCATTTTGATTAATACCGGTGAAATGACTTAAAGCATTTGGAATATTTACGGGTGAAGCAAACGGATTTCCTATAAATAAATAATCACCATCATTTACTCCTGCTATATTTTTTATAAAATCAGTTCCCGTTTCATTCATAATTCCGGTAGCGCGTAAAGTGGTACTGCCAGCACCAGCGCCTGTACCTAAATCAGTGCAAATATGCCTGTCGCCTCTCACAAACAAACAATAACCAGGGTAATCAGTAATGTGCGGCGTTAATGTTGAAGAAGGCGGTACCCATCCATTAACTGTCCAAACTTTTAAAGATGCATTTGATGTGGTATTCCAATCGTAACCATTCAAATTATCATATGTTATCTGCGTTCCATAACCATAAGGCGCTGCGTCAACAGCAGGACATCCGGGATCTGAAATTTGCCACTGCCCTTCCTGCCAGGCCTGGTTGATTGTTTGTGTACTGCTGCTGAATGGAACCGTTAAAAATCTCCACGCACGCTTTGCGGGAATGTATCGTTCAACGGTTGTATTGCCATTTATTTTTCCGTGACCATTTCCAACAATTGCATCACCGTATTGATCTGATTTTAAGGTTAGAAAATTATTTGCGTTAAGGGTTCCATTCGCAGTTAAAATTCCAAAGCTGTTTGTTGTTCCGCCATCACTTGCCGCAATATTTAAAGCATTACCAAGCGTAATATTAGCGCTGTTATTTACAGTAAAATTTTTGAGATAGTTCGCCAGTGCATCAAAATAAATTGTTCCGTTACCACCCGCTATTAAGTTTGATGTCACACTTCCTTTTAAATTTCCACCGGTGCCCGCAAAACCATTTACTACGGTTAGCGTGTGATCATTTATACCCAAACTTCCGGCTGTTAATGTAAGTGTACCGGGTATGGTTCTGTCTCCTGAAAGTATAACCGAATTTGAATTTGTTACAGAAACGTTTTGAGGAACACCCATTCCTGCAGATGTATTATTGCTGCTCCATTCAAACCCTGTGTTATAGTTTAATGTTGTGGTGTTATCAATGAGACTTGATGTGTTGCAGTAAGTGGGTGCATTTGGAGTAAGGGATCCATTATTTATAACAAGATTTTTATTAATGGTTGAAATACCACTACCAAAATCTAAATCTACATTTGTAATTACATTATTAAAGTTAGCCATACCGGACCCACTGATGACTGCATTATTAGTAGAAAAGGTAACGGTGCAAGTGTTTCCGTTGAACACGCTTGATCTTTTAAAAGTTAAGCTGCCTCCGGTTATTGAAAAGTTGTGTGAGTTTGCATTTAATGTTGTTGCAAAACTTAATCCTGATCCATCTCCCACAGTAAGATTGCCAAACACTGTGGTACCAGAGCCATATAAATTTTCATTTCCTCCAGATTTGTCGAAAAATATTGTATAGGTTAACCCTTCTGTATAAACTCCATTGTTTGTAAAGCCATGTGCTATATGCACATTACCATTTCCGGAATTGTGCGTTACATTTCCATTGCTTGTAATTTCAATATCGTAAAAGTTTTTGGCATAATTTCTTATGATTGTTGCGACGCTGTCAAAAACTACAAGACTCGTACCACCATCCATTATTGCAGTGTTGCTGAATTCATCTTTAATTGTATCTAGACTTGCTAAAAAGTTGGTGTTATTTTGAATGACGAGATCGTAAAATGTTCCGCTTCCATAAATGTTTTGCGATGCAACTGTACCGCTAAAACTTACTTGCTTTGTGTTCGCTGCAAAGTGCCCATAGTTTGTCCAATCATTTGTAACATCAATGCTCCTGTTTAAGGCTAATACAGCACCGTTATTAATCATTAAATTATTAAATACAGAGTTTTTTGTGCCTGAGCCCGCAAGAATAGTTGAGTTACCATTAAAAATTTCTTTTCCATTCGCATACCTGGAAAAACTATTACCCTTATTTGTAAAATTACCTGCAATGGTCACTGTGCCACTATTTATAATAGAATCTGAACTGCCGTTTAGTTTTACATCTCCGGGAATAATTAAAGTAGCACTTGGGGAAACAGTTATAACTGTGCTGATAGTTGTAGTGCCATTGGTTATAATACCAGCATTTTGCGCTTTAGCATTATTGATTAGTAGAAATAAAGCAAAGCATAAAAGAAAATAAGAAAATGTTTTCATAGCATGCTAAAACTGAAATAAAAACTTACTTATGATTATTTGATTTACTCAAATTCTTTGTTGCATTCAATTGCATTACTTTTCTTTTTACAAAAACTATATAATCTACATGACCATGTACTTTTTGATTCAATGACATAGCAGTAAAAGAATTATTGTTTTTATTACTAACTGCAGGAATGATTGTGTTATCAATTGGAGTGAACACGACATAGTATGAAGCATCAAGATATTTATCGTTTAAAACTTGTTTTACATCTTCTGATAAATTGATTACTACATTGTTTGAATTTAAATCAATTGTTCCTGCCTGCATTGGAATAATCGAATAACTAGATTGAGCTTTTACAAACAAGGCAGGTAAAAAAAATAATATTACAAGTAGAAATTGCTTTTTCATAGTGTTTTAATTATTGTTTAATTATTGTTACTGTTAACTCAGGCTGAATTACAGTAGTATTAAGACCACCAACTGTTGAACTGCTACCACTTGCATATACTGCTCTTACCGTTATCGTATGAGATCCTGTAACCAAAGTCGTAGCAAAACTTTCTGACCAATACGCAAAAACACCAGTAACACCGTTGGTATTAGCAGCAATAATTCTTTGATATGCTCCATTTGTTTGTATAGTTCCATCAATAAATACGGCAATATCAACAGATGAATATCCATTTGTTAGTGCGCTATTCGTTTGCATTCCTCCGTCAGTAGAAATTAAAACAATTGAGTTAGATGGAACTGTTACTGTAGCAGTTAAACCCGGAATCGTTGTAAAAGATGTAG
>DASZUY010000325.1:0-12793 GCA_035547495.1 Parafilimonas sp.
AAAAACAAAACAAGAACAGTTACAAGGCGTGATTGCAGAGCTTACCAAACGTTTTGCTACGTTGAAACAAGCACGTGTGGTAGTTATTCCTCCGCCTGCAATTCCGGGTTTAGGTAATGCCGGTGGCTTCAGTATTCAAATTGAACAACGGCAATCAAACGACAGCATAAAACAATTTTCGAATGTCGTAAACAACTTTGTTGCACAGGCAAATCAACTTCCGGAAGTGGGCAGCGCATTTACATTCTTTACGGCAAGAACACCCGGATACGAGGTTGATGTTGACAGGGAAAAATGCAAAAAGCTCGGAATAAATTTAGCCGATGTTTACAACACGATGCAGATGTACATGGGTAGTTCGTACATAAACCAGTTTACTACTTATGGAAGAAATTTCTACGTGGTTGCGCAAGCTGATACTGCATACAGAACTGATATAACCAGCCTCGGAACTTATTACGTAAAAAATTCTGCCGGGCAAATGATACCATTGAGTTCTGTTGTTTCATACAAGATCACCGAAACAGCACCGCTGATTTCACACTTTAATATTTACAGAAGTGCTGAAGTAGATGGCAGTCCGAAACCTGGTTACAGTAGTGGGCAAGTTATTGACGCACTGAAAAAACTTGGTGATAAATTACCTGAAGGTTATGGTTATGAATTTTCAGGCTTGAGCTTACAGGAAATAAAATCAGGTTCAAGTGCGGTGTACATTTTTGCTTTGTCTGTTGTGTTTGTATTTCTGTTTCTGGCGGCATTATATGAAAGCTGGGCTGTACCGTTCTCCGTTTTACTTGCTGTTCCTATTGGTGCATTTGGCGCCATTTTATTTATAACGTTTTTAAATGATCATGCCGGCAATCCTTTAACCAATAATGTTTATGCGCAAATTGGATTGATCACACTAATCGGTTTATCAGCAAAAAATGCTATTCTGATTGTTGAGTTCGCAAAAGAAAGAGTAGATCGCGGCATACCTATTATTGATTCGACCTTGCAGGCTGTTAATCTTCGTCTACGACCCATATTAATGACATCTATTGCATTTTTATTGGGTGTGCTTCCACTTGCATTGGCAACCGGTGCGGCTTCTGTTGCAAGAAACACAATTGGCTGGACGGTGTTTGGCGGAATGCTCGCAGCAACATCATTAGCTATTTTTATTGTGCCTGTTTTGTTTGTTGTAATAACAAGATTTTCTTATGGAAAGAAAAAATTGGCACTATTAAAAGAAGAAGCAGATAAACGTAATACGCCTGAAATGCCCGATAGTGAATAGCGTATGAAGCTTATATCAGCAACACAAACATCAAGCAACTTATAAATGTTTATTGTGTAAAATTTGTGTGCAGTGTAATTGTTGCATTATTCTTGCGCAATAATTTGTTCCAAAGAATTTTAATATATGCGTTTGCCACTCGTAAGAAAACAAGTTAAAATCTATCCTGATCTTAAGCGTGTAATCGCGCGTTTTTTTTATAATGGTGAAGACAGAGCACGAAATGTAATTGCAGCAGTAATGCAAATGAGTGACGAAGATGTGGAAGAAGCACTTGCTTCTATCTTACGCGAATTTGCGAGAAGGCACAGAAACATTACACGTGTATTCGAAAAAAATTGCGATGCTGTGTCTAATATTCTCACATCACTCAATCTTAAAAAAGATGAATTATCGCTAAGTCGCAAACTTCTTATCGGTTCTTATTTTACACATGAATATTCAATTGAGTCTGCAGCATTTTTTAATCCTTCAATTGTTGAAGCGCCTGATCAATCAGATTTACATGAAGGCGAAAAAAGAGTGATACTAAGTTTTCGTGCAGTAGGTGAAGGACACATTTCTTCCATTGCATTCAGAAGAGCAACGCTTGATATGGATAATAATATATTAATGTCGAGCCCGGGTTTATTAATTAATGAAGCCGATATTATACGCAATGCCATTTATAAAAAAGATGTTTTTGCAAGAGCAGAATCGCTGGATAATATTGGTACTGATTTAATAAAAGCGCTGCAGGAAAAATTGCCCGAAAATTTTGATTACAGTACTTTAAAAAGAACGGTTAATTCATTGAAAGAAAGTGCGGGTGACGAATGGAAGATTGGTCTTGAAAAAGTTTTATGGCTTGCAGATTCATATCACTATATCCATTTTTCTTTAGACACAGATATTTCAGACCGCGTAATTTTTCCTATTTCAGAATTTGAAGTAAAGGGTGTTGAAGATGCGCGTTTTGTTCAGTTTAAAGATAACGGTAACTGTACCTACTATGCAACGTACACAGCGTTTGACGGCGGGAATATTCAGCCTAAACTTTTAGAAACAAAAAATTTTTATGATTTTAAAGTGATGCCTCTATATGGAAAGGGCGCGCAGAATAAAAATCTTGCTTTGTTTCCGCGCAAAATAAATGGCCGATATGCAATGCTCTCACGTATTGATGGCGTGAATAATTACATCATGTTTTCTGATAAAATAAATGTGTGGGAAAATCCACAATTACTGCAAGAGCCAAAACATCCGTGGGAATTTATTCAAATCGGCAACTGCGGTTCACCCATTGAAACAAGAAAAGGATGGTTACTGATAACACATGGCGTTGGTTCAATGCGCAGGTATTGTTTGGGCGCAAGTCTTTTTGATTTGGATGATCCGACAAAAGAAATTGGAAGATTAAAAGAACCTTTATTAACTGCGAAGGATGACGAACGCGAAGGTTACGTGCCAAATGTTTTATACACTTGCGGAAGCATTATTCATAATAATGAATTGGTGATTCCTTATGGACTGAGTGATTATGCAACAGGTTTTGCAACTGTTCCGCTTGAACCTTTGCTTGAAAAAATTCTTTCAGAAGGAACTGAGTAATTAGATTGATAAGATTTTTTTATACACTTCAATATATTCATCAATCATTTTTTCATAACTAAATTTTGCGGTAGCATAGTTATAGCAATTCTTGCGGTTGACAGTTGAAATATTTTCTACTGCTTGTGTTGCTTCATCAATATTATTTACCAAAAATCCCGAAAGATTATTTTCAATTAATTCAGGCATTGAACCACGATTGTATGCAATAACCGGTGTGCCGCAAAACATTGCTTCGGCAACACTTAAACCAAACGGTTCATTAAAATAAATGGGATGCAATAAAGCAGTTGCGTTGCCTAATAATTCTTTTCGTTTCTCTGCATCTGCTGATCCAACAAAAATTATATCATCATTATTAATTAACGGGCTTACTTTTTCTTCAAAGTATTTTGCATCTTGAATGATGCCTGCAATAATTAATTTCTTTTTTGTTCGCTTTGCAATTTGAATTGCATCGTATGTTCCTTTATCAGGATGTATTCTTCCAAAAAACAATAAATAATCTTTTGGCTTTTCTACAAACTGAAATTTTTCTTTTTGAATGCCATGATAAATGTTCGCGATATAATTTAACGAAGCACATCTATCTGCATTACTTATGGAGACATAATGCGATGTGTCGTTATATTTTTTATAAACAGGAATTATTTTTTCAGATGAAAAACCATGAATGGTTGTTACCATTGGCGTTTTAATAAGCTTCGAATAAGTAAGCGGCAAAAAATCAAAATTGTTATGAATGATATCGAATGATGAAGCCCGCTCCATTAAATGGCTGATGTGCAAACACTCAGCAACCTTTGCATCAATAGTTTTATCTTCTTCATAACCGCGTTCAATTACACCATCTACCTTTGCAGATGAAAAAGAATTTTTTGTAGCGAATAATGTTACATCCATTCCTTTTTTAAAAATGCCTTCGGAAATATTAAATGCTATTTGTTCCCACGGACCATAATGCTCGGGTGGTGTGCGCCATGCAACTGGAGAAAGAATCGCTATTTTCACACTAATCTTTATTTGTTTTATTGAGAGGGTAAAGGATGATATTTTTTTTCACTTCTCACCTCTTCTGTTAATGATGATTCTTTTGTTTCATCTGCCTTTGAAGATTTTTTATATTCATACTCACTTTCCATTGCTTTTAAAACAGTAAGATGTGATATTAAATAAGCCAATGTGCTTTCTGCACCCTGGTTACGATTAATACCATTAAACTGTAATCCATCACAACAGCCTTGCGTTTCATGATCGTATAAAGGAATATGCAAATCATTCTCGCCTAAAAACCACATGAACGAAGTAAACATTAACTCAATGTAAGATGGCTCTTTGGTAACATGATATGCCTGCTCGAATGCAAGCACCATTGCCATCGCTTCAACTGCCTGCTGATCGAAAGATGGCATCTCTCCGCCCTTTGTTAACCAGCCATTATTACCAACCGGTGTAAAATATTTTTTCGAAAAAGTTTTTTCTTTTAAAAACGCTAAACTTTTTAATCCCGCTTCCCTTACCCGTGTACTGCCTGTTACTTCACAGCTATGCAATAAAGCCAGCGGTAAAATTCCATTATCATACGTCATGATATCTTCAAACCAATACCAATTTTCATCTGCATTTTCTTTCAACGCCTGCATTAATTTATCAGTAAGTTTAATCAGTACACGCATCAAACCTTCGTCGCTCTGATGATATTTTAAATAATGACAAATACCGATGATAGTGTTTGCATAACCTCGCACAAATTTTAATTGGCTAAACACCTCGAAAGATTTTCCAAACAACTCGCTGGCAAATTCACGATAAGAATTATTGGGCGCATAACGAACAAGAAAACCTAAAGCCCAAATATTTCTTCCGAATGAATCTTCTGTGCCAATGTCATCAAGATATGCCCGGTTAAAGTGAAGAAAATTTCTGAAGTGACCGCCATCTGTCTGCATGTAATGCACAAAGCTTAAATAGATCGGCAATAACCTGAGTGCGTCTGCAGATTTTAATTGACGATATGCCATCGTTACCATCAGCAATGCACGGGCATTATCATCCAAACAATATCCTTCTTTTAAATTAGGAATGCCAAACTTAGCATGTTGCACAATGCCGGTATTATCTGTAAGCCGCAGCACATGGGTTAAATTAAAAACAGGAAAGTCATCTGCATCAGGAAAACGCACATGACTGGTTAATTGTTTATGATAGCGTGTTGCTTCAGCAGCAAGCTCCCAATATCTTGACCCGATGCGTGGCCATTTTAAATGTTGCCCGTATTGATAAGCATTGTGTTTTATCAATTTTAATTCTTCATCATTATCTAATAACTCATTTAAAATTTCACTTAATACCTTGCTGTCTTTGAACGGAAATAATCTTCCCCTGTTATTATCGAGCAATTCCTGTGCATGCCAGTATGGAGTTGATACAACAGCTGCACCGGCGCCGATTGCATAAGATAAAGTTCCACTCGTTATTTGCGCTTCATTATTATATGGCGTAATATAAATTTCGATTTCTTTCAGCCATATAAAAAGTTGCTCATCACTTACAAATTTGTTGATGAAATAAACATTGTTATCAACATTTAACTGAACAGCAAGCCGCTTTAAATAATTGCGATATTCTTCACCAGATTGACGAACAACTGCCGGATGCGTATTACCCAAAATAACATATAAAACATCCGGATGTTTTTCAACAACAGCCGGTAAAGCACGTATTACAGTTTCAATTCCTTTATTACGACTGAGCAGCCCAAACGTAAGCAACAACCTCCTGTTCTTAAATTTCAGAAAATCTTTTTGCAGCTGTAAGCTTTCATCAATGGCAGGCACACCGTGTTCTATCAATGTTATTTTTTCTGGTGAGATCTGGTAAATGTCTTTTAAAAAATCGGCTGCCATATTACTCATTACAACAACCTTAAATGCACTTGAAGCAATTTCCTGTAAAATTATTTTTTGCAGAAATGAAGGTTCTTTTAAAACCGTATGCAGCGTAACAATATAAGGTACATTTAAACGGCTTAACAGCGATAAAATATAAATGCCGCTTTCACCTCCATAGATTCCATATTCATGCTGCAGTACGCAAACGTCAATATCACTGTCATTAATAAAATCTGCAGCTCTGATATAATCCTGTTGATTTTCCTGATCAATTGTAAAAACAACTTCTGATGAATATTCATAATCACTTTTAAAATCATTCATCGCAATTACAACTGTATCATTATTTGCAAAACTGCTGCCTTCAAGTATTGCGTTAATTAAGTTTTGTGTGAATGTTGCAATACCACATTCTCTCGGGGGAAAACTTCCTATAAATCCTAACTTCATTTATAAAATTTAATTCTTTTTCAGATATGTTTATGCTCATTCACCTGTGGCAATTTCTGTGCTAATTATGTTTACTAAATCTTACTAAAATAATGAGACGAAAATTCACTTTTTTTAACGAGACTTTATTCATTGTAGATAATAAGTAACGTTTATTTGAAAAGTTTTAAAGAACGTTATAAAAATCCATTTCTTTGTTTATGCAGAAATACGCAGTAATAGTTGCAGGCGGCACCGGAAAACGCATGGGCAATATTGTACCTAAACAATTTTTATTATTAAAGGATAAACCTGTGCTTTGGTACACGCTTGATACTTTTTTACGCGCTTATGATGATATAGAAATTATTCTTGTTTTACCTGAACAGCATATTGAAAAAGGTAAATCAATAGCAGCAGGTTTTCCTGAAGGTAACCAAATAAAAATTGTTACCGGTGGCGATACCAGATTTCATTCTGTGCAGTGCGGATTAAAAGAAGTTAAACAAAACTCAGTTGTGTTTGTGCATGATGCAGTGCGCTGTCTTGTTTCTGTTCCGTTAATTCAAAGATGTTATAAACAAACCATTGAAAAAGGAAGCGCTATTCCTGCAGTTGCTGCAACGGATAGCATTCGCATTATAAATGGCGCTCATCATACTATCACAGACAGGCAACAAGTTCGAATCATTCAAACACCGCAAACATTTTTAAGTGAAATAATTCTACCCGCATTTGAAAAAGAGTATAATGAAAGTTTTACCGATGAAGCAACGGTGGTTGAGTCAAACGGTACAAAAGTTTTTTTAACAGAAGGTGAATATGAAAATATAAAAATCACGCGCCCTGTAGATATGATGATTGCAGAAAGAATTTTAGAAGAACGTTTATCGCTTAAGCAGGCGTAGCGGAAAAGGCAAATTGTTTATATGCATTTTAGAATAAGGCTGGTTAACCGCGCCAAATCCTTTATAAAAAAATTCTACACCCGGAATGTCTGAACCTTCAAAATCGAGCATCATTCCTGTATGGGAAAATTCTTTTATTAACGCATCATACAAAAAAGCACCTGCAGATTGTTGTCGCGCATTAGATGTTGCAGTCATCATTAAATTATATAATCTGCGTTCATCTTTAATTAATAAAACTGTTGCAAGTGTTTCGTTATTATTAATCGCTCTTCGCACAACAACATTGCTTTCCTGTTGTTTTAGTTTACATAATTCTGAAAAATTTGTGTAATCATTTTTTGTTACATGTTTAACGCGTTGTGCATATAACTCTTTGTATGCGCTAATCGTTTCGTCAATATTCCCTTCTTCATATTGCAGCGGAAAATGGTTGGCTTTACTCAAATTTTTTTCTGTGTGCGATAAATAGAAATGCTTTAGAGTCTCATACTTTGAAGAAAGCAACAATATGTAGTTATTGCTTTGCTTTACATTTTTTATTTGATTAGAAAAATTAAATGCATAATTCCCATATTTATAGTTTCGTTGAAATACCTGAAAAAAATCTTCAACCATTTCCTGCTTTAAGTATTTTCCAAACACTCCCAGTTGCTGAACAAACGGAACGCTGTAACAGTATTTAATTCCGAATTTTTTTCGCCATGGAATGGGCATCACCAAAGTGTAATCATCAGCAATAAAACCATCCCAATCATCTGCCATGCAATCGAGATAAGTTGACGTTGCATAAATCAAAGCGCTATCGCTGTTCTTTATGCACTCATCCCATTTCTGTCTATCAATTTTATGGGATGGTAAAATTTGTATTTCCATTACAAAGGAATCTTATTGCTGATGTTATTTAGTTTGAATGCATTAAAATCAATACTAAATGAAACCGTTTTCCAAAAATGTTTCTTTCCTAAAACACTCTTATAATACTCGCTGTAAATTTTACTGTACAACAAAGGAAAATAAATATTTAATGCTGAATGCAGAGCAGATAATTGCAAACCTGCATCATATCGCAACTGCACATCAGAGTTTTGATATTGTTTTGTGCTGCCAAATGTGCCGATATCAAAAAAAAATTTTACCGGCAATTCAAACGGTAAAATTTTAAACGGGTTAAAAAAATCAGGAAAGCCTGCATCAAGATTTGCTGCAATCAGCCAGTTATCTGTTATGCCGCTATTATTTTGCTGCAAGTCTGTTTCAACTTTAAAAAATCCATCTCGTTCCATTATCTGCTGACTCATACCGCCGTCAAATTCACTTCTGCCGATGAAGTAATCGCTGTAAGTATAATCCTGGTATCCATTGGGTCCTTTTAAAGTAAGGTTATAACGCTGCAGTTTTAATACATCCGGCGATGAAGAAAGATAAAAGAATTTGCCAGCAAACAATCTTGCATTTACGCCGGCGTTCTTTGAATAGTTGAAAAAATATTTTCCTGTAAATCCTGCGCGAATAAATTGTTTGCCCTGATCAATTGTTAGCTCACCGCTGTATGGAAATAAAATACGATTATCAAGAAATGTAAAATTCAGTTGATTGATGTATGAATTTACAGGTTGCTTTGTTATTATATTAAACGTGTCTGTTAAATTAATAACTGTTTTAAAGTTCAACGCATCTTCGCGCAGTAAAAAACTTCTTGCTTGCAAAATGATGCGTTGCGTTGAAAGCAAATCTTTATTATACAAAACCAACTTTACAGAAGGAACAATTCTTTCCACACGCAAATACAATGGCTTATTTATACCATTATCATAACTATTAAAAGAATAGGTTATTCCGCTAAAAGAAGTTTCAAGCCAATATCTTTTTTGAAAAACATTATAAGAAAATCTTGCTGCACCATTTAGCTGTTTAGAATGGGTTGCATATAAAGGGGCAATTATAAAATCAAACTTATTTAAAGGCAATTGGTAGTTGTGAAAAGCAGCGCCAATCATCAATTTATCATAATTATTATAACCAATAACAGGCAGTGCAGAAATATAGTTGTATTTATCTGTTTGCTTCAAATTAAAAAATGTTGCAAAGCGAATTTGTTTTGATTGAGTGTTGTTAACAATTGGTCCTGTTTCAAAAATTTTATTGTACAAGGAATCAATGTTTGTATTGCTGCTTTGTTCAATTGCATTTTTAAAATCTTGTGGATATGGATGTTTGAATTGCCATTGATGAAAATAAAATTGCATGCTGCTGTCAAACTTTTCTGTTCCTAATTTTTGTTGCAGGTGGCGCATCCACAAAGGCGTTTTTTGATACACCATCAAACTATAATTTGTTTGCGTATATTCAGCGGCAGTTGTATCGATCGGTTGATCTTTTTTAAATTTTTCAAACGCAGCAATTTCTGTTTCATTAAATGTTGATGGCATTCTCGCTTTCATAAAACCACTTTTAAATCCCGGTTCATCAGATGTATTACCATATTTTTCCATTTCATACCGCTGCTGGTAATAAGTATTAATTCCTTCATCCATCCATGCATGATCGCGTTCATTCGTTGCCAAAATTCCATAGAACCAATTGTGACCGATCTCATGTGCTAATGTTGCATCCAACTCCTGCTTACTTGCATTTAAAGTAATTAACGTTATGGTTGGATATTCCATGCCGCCGCTGTTTAATTCTTCGTTGCCTGCAACGGCGCTAACAATGTTGTAAGGATATTCTCCAACATTATTTGAATAAAACCGAACCGCATCTTTCATATAACGGATGCTATTTTTCCATTCGTCTGCCTGCCACGGATTGTAATAACTAAACACATCAACAGTATGTGTTTGCAATTGCACAGTATCATGCTGCACTAAAAAAACTTTGCTGGTAAACCATGCAAAATCATGTGCATTATTCAATGTATAAACAAGTGTTTTTGTTTTTTTAGATGATGGCGGCGCTATTGTTTCCGGTTGCAGCAATTCGTCTTTTTTCACACCAGCTAATAACTGCTGAAAGAGTTTATAATTTTTTTGCGCAGTTGGTTTTTGTTTGGATAGATCAATTAAATGTTGCAGTTCGTCTTCGGTTTGCAAATCGCCCGAAGCAGCTACAATAAAATTATCTGGAACGGTTATACTTACTTTCCAGTTCCCAAATTCGCTGTAAAATTCTCCCTGGTCTAAGTATGGCATTTGATGCCAGCCTTTACTATCATAAACCGCAGGTTTCGGAAACCATTGTGTTGCCTGGTAAGTTTGCCCAACATAACCACCACGCGAAATATTGTAAGGCAATTTTTCATGAAAGGGTGTTGTAATAATTATCGATTTATGCGGCGGTAAAGCTTTGGGCAAAATCAATTTTGCGATGTCAATGTTTAAAGAATCTGGTTGTAATTCTGCGGCTTCATCATTCACTTTAAAATCGAGCTGATTGATGTAACCGCGCTTATCTTCTGCCGAAAAATAAAAATCAGTTTCATCATTTTTTAAAAGCTGTTCGCTAAATGCAGTACGATCATTTTTATACGCATTCGGCCAAAGATGAAACCAGATGAAGTGTAACGTGTCTGGTGAGTTATTAATGTATTCAATTCTTTCAAAAGCTTGTAAACTTTTATCTGCATCATTTAAAGAAACATCAATTGTGTAATTAACTTGTTGCTGCCAGTAATTATTTTGAGATGATGAAACGAAATAAAAGTTTATCGCAACAAAAAGTATCAACAGTTTTTTCAGCATGAAATTATTTCCCCTTGCCTAAAAAAATTGTTCGCAATGTATAAAGCATAATTTTCAGATCAAGTAGCAGTGAAACATTTTCAACATACACTAAATCGTATTTCATACGCTTGATCATTTCTTCAACTGAAGAAGCATAACCAAATTGCACCATACCCCACGATGTTAAACCCGGTTTTACACGCAGTAAATAACGAAAATAAGGTGTGTGTTTATTAATCTCATTGATATAAAACTTTCTTTCAGGTCTCGGACCAACAAAACTCATTTCACCTTTTAAAATATTCCATAATTGGGGCAGTTCATCCAACCTCCACTTGCGCATCACTTTTCCCCAAGACGTAATACGTTCATCACTTTCTGATGATAAAGCCGGACCATTATCTTCTGCCGTTTCATACATCGAACGAAATTTATAAATGCGAAAAGTTTTTCCTTTATATCCAATTCTTTCCTGCGAAAAAATAACTTTTCCGGGCGATGAAAATTTGGTTCTTACGGCAACATAAATTATTAGCGGAGATAAAAAAAACAAACCAAGAATTGAGGTTGCAACATCGATCAATCGCTTTACATTCATTTGCCATGCTGGCAATAAAGCCGTGTTTATATCAATAAAAGTTGTTCCTGGCACATTATTTACCTTAACCGAGCCAGCAAGAATTTCCAAAGTATCGGGTACAAGTTTTATCTCTACATCATACTCACTTAAAACACGCACTAATTTTTCTGTGTTTATGTTTTGATATTTTTCTGTTGCAATAATAATCTGGTAAATATTTTTTTCAGGAATGATTTTGCCGATCTCTTCAATCGTACCAAAGCAAGGCAACAACTTTGTTATACCGTTGTTTGAAAATTTATCCGGCGTTATAAAACCAATTAAATTATAACCTGTATTTGCATTTCTCTTTATCTCATTAAAAGCAAGTTTTGCATTTGCATTGTTACCAATTATTACTGTATTAAAAAGTGTTTTATTTTTTTTACGTTGCTTAATTACGTTGTTCAGTACAAGCATTCTTCCTGTAGTAACAAAAAAGGTTTGCAAAAAGAATTGCGAAAAGAAAACGATATAGAAATATGTGTATCGTTGCTGTTTATCATTCAAAAAAAATATGAATAAAAGAATTACTGAGCCAATAAAACATTGTATACATGTTGCCGTAAATTCTTCCAATCTAAATCTTTTGTAAAGCGGCGTATTGTAAGCACCGGCGATTGTAAATAAGGCCAACCAAAAAATAACAGTAAGTGCTAATAACTCATAAAGAAGACTTCCGCTTGTAAATAAACCGGTGTAAGTGACCGGCAAATCATTCAATAAAATTTTTCGCTGGTGCATGGTTAAAATCCATACAAGCACAGAACCAGCCAGGTCTGAGATTAAATACCAGGTAGTGTTAGATGATTTAGCTTGTTGCACAAAAAAACAATCAAGCCAAGATAGCGGTATTACTGATTTTTTCCAAAATGCGATGTGCCACTTCCATCGCCATTAAACCATCAATCTCATTTACTACTGTATTTGTGTTTTGGCTGATGGACTGCACGAAAGATTGCAGTTCTTCCTTTATTGCATTTACAGGCTCAACCTGCGCATCAACAATGGTAATTGTTTTAATGCCTGAGGACGTTTCAATATCAAAATTGAAAGAACTTTCATCATCTTCAGATTTCAGTTTAATGATCTCTGCTTTCTTTTCTAAAAAATCAATTCCTATATATGCATCTTTTTGAAACAAGCGCATCTTGCGCATTTTTTTCATACTAATTCTGCTGCTGGTTAAATTGGCAACGCAGCCATTGTTAAATTCGATACGCACATTGGCAATGTCTGGCGTATCTGTCATCACAGCAACGCCGCTTGCGTAAATATTTTTCACATCGCTTTTAACCAGTTTTAAAATAATGTCGATATCATGAATCATCAAATCTAAAATTACACTTACT
>DASZUY010000326.1:0-6459 GCA_035547495.1 Parafilimonas sp.
TTTAAAAGGCATTCTTTGGGAAAACACGGCAGTACCTGATCTTCGCAATCATATCAAAAAATTGACAAAGCATATAAAAGATAGTTTAAATAAAAAGCAAGACAGCAAATCATAGATACTTACGTTTATTAACTAGGGTAAATTATCCAACTATAAATCATAAGCCTGCGTTTATAGAGTCAACCTCAGTTTCTTCTTTCTCTCTTTTTTCTTCATCAGCAACTTTGGTTCAATTTGTTCGTGCGTTTGTTCAGGCTTTAATAATGCATCAAAAGTTTCAGAAAGATTTTGTTTGAGTCCATGAACATTGAAAATGTTTTCAGTTTTAATTGAAGCATTATTTACCGAGTCAGTTAAACTTCTCGATGGCTTTCTTTCAATCACTTGTTTAAAAAATTCTTTATCAGTTTTAAGACGATGTTGAAACTCTAAATGTTGTTCAATCTTTTGCAGTGAATAGCCGACTTCGCTTCCTTTAATTTTTACTTTCTTATCATCAACAAAAGAAATACCTCTACTCTTAATTATCTTATATCCTTTTGACTGCATAATTCTAACAAAATGGTCCAGGTCTTTTGAATTAGACATTGCATTTCGTATGGCAAGTGCCAATGCTTTTTTACGTTCATCATTTCTTGGTAACAATCGTTGTTCTTTTGATAAATATCTTCTCGGACTAAGCACTTGCTTCAGCTCATGTTTTAATTCCATTTTTCGACAAAAAGCTGCGGTCTTTTGGTAGTTGTTGCTATCGCTAAGAGTTTTCTTATCAAAGCCAATTCTGTTGGCTACAATATGCATGTGTGGATGTTCTGTATCCTTATGGAAAATGCTTACAAATTGATTATTTTCAAAACCCAAATCTTTGGCGCAGGCTTCACTGATAGCAATTAATTTATTTCGGTCTAACTTATCATCTTTTGCGAAGCTTAATGTAAGATGCAAAACCGGTTTTGCAAGCTTCATATTTAACCATCTTACTTCATTAAATTGTTGCATCAGTTCGTTTTGATTTCCGAAGCATTTATTAAACATTAAAACCTCTGCCCTGTTCTTAAATACCACTTCATCTTTATGCAATTTTTGTTTATCATTTAAGCAATATAATAAGCAGCCTCTGAAGGATTTTCCTATCGTTATTTTTCCAATCATTTCAAGTAATTTTTGATGTCAGTTGCAAGCTGTTTTATTTGTATTGAGAGCATTTGTAATTCTATTCTTTCAAAAGCTGTTAACTGGTTATAAGTATTGCATTGTTTTGCAATTTGATTGATGTTTGCAGCCAGATGATTTAATGTTGCAGTAAAGAGTAAAATCTCTTTTGGAAGTGCTTTAATTTGTATGACAGGCTGTCCTTTCAAAGCCGTTTCTCTTAAAAATTCTGAAAGGCTTAAATCGTTTGCCTTAGCTTTTTGTTGAAGTGTTTCCTTTTCAGATGCCGAACATTTTATACCAATAAAGTGATCTTGCTTAATGAGTTTTTTAGGTCTTCCGCCAATAGATTTTTTAATTGTCTTTTGACTAGTTTCAGTCGTTGCGTTTTCCATTTTCACCTGTCTTTTTCACTGCTTGTTTATCTAATCATCTTTTGAATCCCGTAAGTACGGGATGAAAAAGCCAGCGTTTCGGTTTAACCGAAACATAGCTGGCTACATCAAACAACTTATGGCAATCCCATCTTAGAAGGTTGCTTTAATAATTGTTTATGTTCAAGCTTACCAAAATGTGTGACCCAATCGTTAAGATCTTTGTATCCTTCATACAAACTACTTTGATCCTTATATTTTAATGAACGCTTTAATGCAATGTCAACACATTTTTTTCCTGCTTCATCGTGATCTAAATAAAGATGAATGTGTTCATGCTTTTCCATTAACAGCAGACTTCTTTCAAAGAAAGCAAGTGAATTAAGTACTAGAAAATCTGTCAGTGGTTGCTGTTGGTTTTGATGTATAGTTTGATAACTAAGGAAGTCAAAAAAACCTTCAAATACAGCAATGTATTTTGCTTGCGTTATTGTTTCGAGCTGGTCTTCGATTTTGCTTTTTAAAGTAGGGTTTAAATTGCTTTTTGTTTCTTCATTTTGTGATACAATTGATGGCTGATTTGAAAAATTTTCAAGTTCATTTTTGCAATCTTTTTTCAATACATCTGAAGCATTGAAATCATCGCTTGCAACATCTGTTTTTGTATCATTATGTTGTTTCTCGTTTGTTATGTAAGTAACATATTTTGGCGAGCTGCTGAGCTTAAAATATTCGCTTCTCAATTCGTATCCACCAGCACTGTTTTTAAATCCTATCGCAACATGTTTTACTCTTTATTACTAAACTTAAAAATTACTTCATAGCAATATTTATCAGCAACCGTTTTATCAATTCTTCTTTGCTTTAAATAGCGGCAAAGTATTAGGTCTGTGATAGGCCTCTTTGCGGCTATTATTTCTAGAGCCGTTTCTGCTGCATCCTTATGATTTATCAAACTATTCTCATGCAGGTGAAACGGCGGTCTTTGCTGATTACTCTCTTCTTCTTTTATAATAGTATTTTTCTCATTAAACAATTCTTGTTGGTGCACTTCAGGTAATATGATGGAACCAGGTGTTTCTGTTGAGATAAATCGCCTCTGCGAAACTTGCTGATAGGATGATAATCTTTGTAAGGCCTTTGATACATCACAATTAAAATAGGATATTACAAAATCAACCACAGTACCACCTTTTCCTGCACCATGATCGTACCATACATTTTTGTTTCTGTCTAACTTAAATGATGCTTCTTTTTCATTTCTTAATGGCGATAGATACCAATAATTAGTACCCCTGATTTTTGTTGGTGTAAACCCTAATGAAAATAAATATTCCACAAGGTCAAGCTTGTTGCCTTCTTCACATTTCATAACGCCTCTTTTTAATTAATTGACTAATCTTTTACCTGTACTGCAACAGTTTCATGATTACGTATCATGGCTTCGATGTCTGCTCTAAGAAAATACCGTCGCGATTTAATCTTAAAGCTTTTGATTTTGTTTTGTCGTAGCCAATCGTAGAGTGTTGGTTTGGATACCTGGAATACAGCACATACGTCACTTAATTTTAAAAGTGCTTTTTCAGGAAGGTGGTCTTTTGATAATGGTTGAAATGGTTGATTGATTTTTTCATTTACCACTTCTTCAATTGTTGATCTGATTTGTTTCCAGAACTCCGCCGGAGCCATTGGAAATAACATTGGTGTTTCGTTTAACATACTTCACATTTTTCATTGTCACTAATAAGAACCTTCAAGTCAAATCTAAGTAAGTTGAATGCAGATAACAATACATGACCAAATTTTGTACATGTTCAAAACTCTATGTATTAACAATTGAAATTTTTTAAAAAATCAAATTGTATCAAATCATATCAAATTAAATTAAGCAGGATTAAGATTAGATAAGTTTTGATATATTTTGACATTGTGTGTTCAGATAATTTTTAACAGCCTGTCGAATAATTATCTAAAAACTAAAATCGGGCGAATATTAGTTCTCAGTTTGCGAATTGAGAATTAAACAACATTATTGTAAACATATTTGCAGCCGGCTTCTTCGCCTTGTTGGCTATGATAATTTTGATAAATACTATTTTTAAGTATGAATATCGATTGGCTTAAACTTAGACCATTTAACGGTGATATAAAGAATGGTTTTGAAGAACTTGTTTGTCAATTAGCAAGAACTGAAAACATAAAAGATAAAAAGCAATTCGTTAGAGTTGCAGCGCCAGATGGCGGAGTAGAAGCCTATTGCATACTAACAAATGGAAAAGAGTATGGTTGGCAGGCGAAGTTTTTTAGCTCTATGGAAGATGCTCAATGGAAACAGATTGACAAGTCATTCAAAACGGCTTTTGATAAACATCCTAACCTTGTTAAATATTATATATGCATACCACTTGATAGACAAGAGCCGAGAATTGATAAACAAATGTGGTTTATGGACAAGTGGAATGAAAAAGTTACGGAATGGAAAGAATTTGCTCAAACAAATGGCAGAATCATTGAGTTTGAATATTGGGGCAATTCTGAATTATTTGACCGTTTAAGCAAACCCGAAAATGAAGGAAAACTTTATTATTGGTTTGGTCAAGAAGAATTATCTGACAACTGGTTTGCCCAAAAACTTGAAGAGAGTATTCAAAACCTTGGTGAAAGATATACACCTGAAATAAACTTTGATTTACCGATTGCAAAAGTTTTTGAAGGTCTTTCCAGAGATGAGTTCTTTGAACAACAATTTATTTTACTTCTTGATGATTTACTAAGAAAATACAATCAAGCAGTAACTCATGTAAAGTTGGAAAAAGTTAATGAGTCAATACAAAAAATAGATGCGCTAATAATTCAATTCAGAAAGTTATATGAGCAAATTGATTTTGATGAAATAAGTGTTATAGATAGTCAATCTCTTTCATTAGTATTAGAATCATGCGATAAGATAATTGATAGCGTAGTTTATAAATTGTATGAACTTGATTCGGAAGAGAAAAAAAAGCAAAAAGAAAAAAGCGAATATGTAAGTGATGCAAATAACTACGGATGGGAAATTCAAGATTTTAGAAAACTGAGTAATTCAATTTCAGAGTTTATAAATTTCCTTGATGGTTTTGCTGTTAACTTATCCAATAATCCTTTTTTAATTCTCACAGGCGAAGCAGGTATTGGCAAATCTCATTTGTTAGCAGATGTAGCAGAAAAAAGAACAGCACGAAAACAATTTACAATGCTTCTGCTTGGACAGCAATTTTCAACGACTGAAGACCCTTGGACTCAAATTGAAAAACTTTTACAAATTGATTGTAAAAGGGACACTTTTTTATCAGCTCTCAATTCAAAAGCAGAATCAGCAAATAGCAGAGTTTTAATTTTTATTGATGCAATAAATGAAGGACAAGGAAAAATAATTTGGATTAACCACATAGCCAGTTTTATAGTTGCGGTTAAGCGTTTTCCAAATATCGGTGTTGTTTTCAGCTTACGAACTTCGTACGAAAAACTTTTAATTCCTGATATAATTAAAGAAAAAAAGCAAGCTATAAAAATTACTCATTATGGTTTTGCGAATTATGAATACGAAGCGTCTAAATTGTTTTTTGAAAGTTATGGCATTAAACAGCCAGGTATTCCATTGCTACATCCCGAATTTACAAATCCTTTATTTTTAAAACTATTCTGTAAAGGACTTTCGACAAGAGGCCTGCATGAAATTCCAGATGGATACGAGGGCATTTCAACCATATTAAACTTTTTTCTGGAAGCTATTAATGAAAAGATTTCTACTAAACATAATCAGCCAACAAATCTTCAAATTGTTCAAAAGGTAATAAAGCAAATTGCAGGTAAAATAGTTGACACAAACAATTCATACATGAAGTATGATGAGGCGTTTGATTTTATCACTAATATGAAAGAAGCTAAATCTATTATAGACAAATCACAATTCTTTCAGGATTTAATTTCAGAAGGACTTTTAACTGAAAACTATCACTGGAAAGATTCGCATAATCATTTTGAAACTGTTTATATTTCTTATGAAAGATTTAGTGACCATTTAGTTTGTTCTAATCTTCTTGAAAATTATTTGAACAAAGAAAATCCTACAGAATCATTTAAAGCAGGAAGTCGTCTTAACAAGTTAATTGTGGATAACCACACAATTAATTATAATCAGGGGATTATTGAAGCGCTTTCTATTCAATTACCTGAAATGGCTGATGTGGAGTTGTTTGAAGCAGCGCCTCAAATAAGTAAAAATAAAACTATTGCATTTGCATTTTTAGATAGTATAATTTGGAGAAAGAAAGACACTCTTCATAAAAAGCTTGTGAGATATATAAATGAAATTGTAATAAAAGAGCTTGGATTAAACGATTATTTTTTAAATACAGTTCTTTTAGTAACATCCAATCCGAATCATCTTTTCAACAGCGATTTTCTTCATCATCATTTGATGCAATTTAGTATGGCCGACAGAGATGAATGGTGGACGCAATTTATTCATAAAGATTATCCGGGATACCCTGATGAGGTTTCTCCAATCAAAAGAATGATTGATTGGTCTTGGACAAACGATAAAAGAGAACATATATCACATGAATCAATTCGTTTATTATGTCAAACCATGATTTGGTTGCTGACAAGTTGCAATAGAACTTTAAGAGATGCGGCGACAAAAGCAATCATTTGTTTGTTAGAAGAAAGGATAGATATATTGATGCAACTTATTCAAACTTTTGAACAAGTTAATGATCCTTACGTTCGGCAACGTTTATATGCTGTTGCATACGGCAGTGCAATAAGAACAACTGATACAAAACTTTTAAAATCATTAGCAGATTTGGTATTTCAAAAAGTCTTCGATGTGGACGAAGTTTTTCCTGATATACTTCTACGTGACTATGCTAAAGGAATAATAGAGTTTGCA
>DASZUY010000327.1:0-5109 GCA_035547495.1 Parafilimonas sp.
TACTATAAATGTTTTTTCTTCAGGAGGCGAAAAAGTTTTCCGAAACGATGTATTGATTAAATGCCTTTGCATTCCTGTTATAGCAGTAAGTATCGTAAACTTCACGCATCTTATTCATAACAACAATTACTCAGTTTTTAATTTAATCATCAGCTATACATATTTTATTGCATTAGCATGGGTAATATGGCAGGGCAATGTGCAATTGATGATTCTTCTTAAAAAAAATTTCAGGGTTGCTTATAATGTTTATTATAAAAGTGTGATTGCATTATACGCAATAATAATTGTGTACACCATTATTACAACTACGTGCGGTGTGGCTTTGTGGTTATATTTTTCTTTAGAAGATAAAACTTCTTTCTCCCATATACCTGCTGCAGTAATCGCCACCGTAATTAGCGCAATTTTTATTACCAACCTGTATGAAATATTTTATTTGAAAAGTGAACAGGCAGACACAGTGAAAAGAGCAGAACAATTAAACCTTGCAAAAACACATGCAGAACTCGTTGCATTAAAGAACCAGATAGATCCGCACTTTATTTTTAATTCACTCAACACATTGTCTTATCTTATTTCAATTGATCCAACAAACGCAAGATTGTATAACGATACACTTGCAAAAGTCTATCATTATATATTATTTAATAAAGAAAAAAATTTTGTGTTGGTGCGTGAAGAAATAGAATTTCTCAGCAACTTTTTTTACCTGCTTAAAATACGTTTTGGTAATGCGATTGATATGACAGTAAACATTGACAGTTTGCAGGCAGAGGAATTATATATACCGCCTATTTCTTTGCAAATACTTTTAGAAAATGCGATTAAGCATAATGAGTTAAACGAAAACAAACCGCTTTCACTCGAAGTGCAGGTATCTGCAAATCATATTTTGGTAAAGAATAAAATTTATAAGAAACAATATGCTTCGCATGGCACGGGCAATGGCTTAACCAATCTTGACAACCGGTATAAACTATTAACCACAAAAAATATAATTGTATATAAAGACGCAGATTATTTTATTGTAAAACTTCCCGTTCTAAACACACGAAAATGAAAATATTAATTGTTGAAGATGAGATACCTGCTTTGGAAAATTTAAAGCTTTGCATTGCAGACGCTGATGCTAACATTGAAATTGCAGGCACAACCCGCAGCGTTGCCGAAACAGTAACATGGTTTAAAAACAATAACACACCGGATCTTGTTTTGATGGACATTCAACTTTCCGACGGACTTTGCTTTCATATATTTAATGAGTATGATGTTCGCTGCCCGGTAATTTTTACAACAGCATTTGACAAGTATATGGTTGAAGCATTCGAATATAATTGCATTGATTATTTATTAAAACCGATCGACAGAGATAAACTTGCAAACACGTTGCGTAAATACAAAAACCTGCAAAATCATTTTATAAGTAATCATTCATCGCTGGTTGAATATTTTGGCAACAATAAAAAAAATAAATCGAGAATTGTTGTAAAAAAGGGAACAGAATTTTTAAGCATCCGGCTTGAAGATGTGGCTTACTTTTTCACTGAAAACAAATTGGTGTTTTTAGTTGATAAGCAAAATAAAAAATATCTCTGCGAAACAAATTCGCTGATCGATATTGAAGATGTGCTCGATACAAAAAGATTTTTTAGAGTGAACAGGAAATACATTGTAAATGCAGATTACATCACCAAATTCAGAAGCATAGATAAAAGCAAAATAAGTGTTGAGATTGCCTTGCCCGTGTATGAAGAAATAATCGTTAGCCAGGAAAACGCTTCCGTTTTTAAAAAATGGATCAGCGAAATTTAAGTAGCCTGCCGTTGATATTAAAAAGTCTTGTATGAAAGAATCATCATGCAAGGCTTTTTTATTTTCATCCAGTTATTCAAACCATCGAAATATTGCAGCAATAACATTTCAAATTAATATTGTATAGTACAAATGCGCCGCTCAATTAATTCTTGTATTTTTATTTATACGATTGAAATATGGAAGTAAAACGTCTCTTTGATTGCATAGAACATCAACTGCAGCATTTTTCAAAACAAGATATGCTGAATGCAAAAGAAAAAGGTGAATGGAAAAGTTACAGCACGGAAGAAGTAAAAAAAATTGTTGATGAATTTAGTGCGGGATTAACTGAGCTTGGTGTAAGTGCAAATGATTTTAGTGATGAAGGAGCGGATAAAATTTCCATTATTAGTAACAATCGGCCTGAGTGGGTTTTTACTGATTTGGCAGTGCAGCAAACAGGCGCTGTTTTGGTGCCGCTGTATCCAACAACAAGCGCAAATGAAATTCAGTTTATATTAAATGATGCATTGGTTAAATACATTTTTGTAAGCAGTAAAGAATTGTTTGAAAAAATAAACGATATAAAACCTGCAGTTCCTTCATTAAAAAAAATATTTTGTTTTGACGATATTGAGGGCGTTGATAAATGGACAGTAGTTAGTGCTTTGGCAACAGATGCATCAAGACAAAAATTAGCTGAAGTAAAAAGATCGATTACGCCCGAACATCTTGCAACTATTATTTATACTTCCGGAACAACAGGCACACCAAAAGGTGTAATGCTCACGCATAAAAATATTTACACCAACGTGATGTATGGAAAAACAAGTTTCCCTTTTTTAGACGAGCCGAATTATAAAGCATTAAGCTTTCTTCCGCTCAATCATATTTTTGAAAAAACGCTCACCTACATTTATTTGTTTAGCGGCAACAGTATTTATTATGCTGAAAGTTTAGATACTATTGGTGCCAACTTAAAAGAAGTAAAGCCTGATTGTTTTACAACTGTTCCGCGTTTGCTTGAAAAAGTTTTTGAACGCATCATGACAACCGGCAGCCAGTTAACAGGCATCAAAAGAAAATTATTTTTCTGGAGCGTGAAATTGGGCGAGCAATACGATACACCTGAAGCTGATTCATCATCCTACAAAATAAAATTGAGTCTTGCCAACAAGCTCGTGTTTAAAAAATGGCGAGAAGCGCTTGGCGGCAACATAAAATTTATTGTTACAGGCGGCGCTGCCTGCCAGGTTAAATTGTTGCGCATATTTAATGCTGCGCAAATTCCCGTGTATGAAGGTTACGGGCCAACGGAAAATAGCCCTGTAATTTCTGTGAACAGAAGAGGCAACGGTTATAAAAATATGTTGGGCACTGTAGGACCGATCATCGATGGCATAGAAGCGAAGCTTGCGGAGGACGGAGAGATTTGTGTGCGCGGAACAACGGTGATGAAAGGTTATTACAAACGTCCTGATCTTACTGCAGAAACAGTGATTGATGGCTGGCTGCACACAGGCGATATTGGCGTTTGGGTTGAAGAAAAGTTTTTAAAAATTACGGATCGCAAAAAAGAAATTTTTAAAACAAGCGGCGGTAAATATGTTGCGCCGCAGGCATTGGAAAATATTTTTAAAGGCAGTCCTTTTATCGAACAGATAATGGTGGTGGGTGAAGGGAAAAAATTTGTAAGCGCATTAATTGTTCCGTCATTTAATTATTTAAAAACATGGATGCAACTGCATAATCTTTCGTTTACATCAAATGAAGAAGCGATTAAAAATGCCGAGGTATTAAAAAAATATCAGTCCGTTGTTGATGAATTAAACCAGCAATTCAACCATGTTGAGCAAATAAAAAAATTTGAATTACTTCCTGCAGAATGGAGTTTAGATACCGGCGAAATGACGCCGAAAATGAGCTTAAAAAGAAAAGTTGTGCTTGAAAAATTTAAAGATGTGATTGAGAGAATTTATTCATGAAACCTCAATCGTGAATCGTCAATATAAACCATCATTTTTGAACTCTGCATATTCACGATTCATGATTGACGCTTTTATTGCTCCAACAACTTATACAACTCATCTAAATTCGGCGATAAAATAATTTCTGTTCTCCTGTTTCTTGCGCGTCCTTCCGGTGTACTGTTTGTATCAACAGGATCGTACCATGCATGACCTGAAGCAATCACTTTTGTAGGATCAACTTTATAATCATTCACCAAAATTCTTACAACACTTGCTGCACGTGCCGTGCTTAATGCCCAGTTATCTTCAAACTTTCCACGGATAGGAATAGAGTCTGTATGACCTTCAATATCTACAGAAATATCGGGATTAGCAATTAAAACATTTGCCAGTTTGCTCAACGCAATTTTTCCCGAATCATTCACCACTGCGCTCCCGGACGGAAATAAAAATTTCTCACTCAAACTAATATATACTTTTCCGTTTTTTTGTGTGATGGTAAGATCGCTGTCATTAAATCCAACTAAAGCCGCTTTCATTTTATTTCTTAATTCTGCAGCTTTACTTTTTTGTTGATCAAGTAAATTTTGTAATTCCTGTAATCGTTGTTGCTGCGCCTGCAAATTTTTTTGAAGAGAATTTAATTGTCCTTGCTTATTACTTGCTTCATTATTTAATTGCGCATATTGTTGCTGTGCAGAATTAAGATCAGATTGCAGTTTATTTATCGAGGCTTGCTGATCTGCAATTTTAGAAGCCATCAACGCGCTGTCGTTTTGTAAAGAACGTGCCTGCATTTGCGCATCTAATAATTGTTTTTTCGATACACAAGATGCAAAACCCATAACAAGAATCACGGGCAGTAAATAAATGATCCTGGTTTTCATGTAAAAATTTTTTCGTTTTATAAAAAAATTGTGCCAATATAATTCATTATAAATCTCGTTGCAGCATTAGTTATGCAGATAATAGTATAAGTATATTCGCTTATGCAAAAGAAATTTTTTCTACTCACTTTATTTTGCTTCGCCGCATCAATTTTATTTTCTCAATCAACACAAAATGATACTATTTATTTGTTAAAGCCAGACCGTGTTTTTGATGGCGAACAGATGCATGATGACTGGCAGGTTGCAGTTAAAAATAATAAGATTGAAGACGCAGGAAACATCAGCGCAAAATATCCAAATGCAATTGTGATTGATTTGAAAGGATGCACATTGTTACCTGGTTTGATTGAAGGTCACAGCCATATGTTCTTGCATCCTTACAATGAAACAAGCTGGAACGACCAGGTGTTGAGAGAATCAGATGCGGAGCGTGTGGCAAGAGCAACCGTTCA
>DASZUY010000328.1:0-15926 GCA_035547495.1 Parafilimonas sp.
AGCCGGTTACAATTATGGCGATACCACTGAAACTTTTACTACGCGTTATAAAGTAGAACGCGCCAAATTACGCAGCGGCGTTTACAGAAGTATTATGGGCAACCAGGCTTTGGCGTACGGATTAATTGCAGCGAGTAAAAAAAGCGGGTTGCAATTATTTTTGGGCAGTTATCCCATTACTCCGGCTTCAGATATTTTGCATGAGTTAAGCACTCACAAAGCATTTGGTATAAAAACTTTCCAGGCAGAAGATGAGATTGCTGCTATTACTTCGGCCATTGGTGCGAGTTATGGCGGAAGTCTTGGCGTTACTACAACATCAGGTCCCGGCATGGCTTTAAAATCCGAAGCAATGGGTTTGGCAGTGATGCTTGAAATTCCTTTGGTGATTATTGATGTGCAGCGTGGCGGACCATCAACGGGTTTGCCAACAAAAACAGAACAAAGTGATTTGCTGCAGGCTTATTATGGTCGCAACGGTGAATGCCCGATGCCGGTAATAGCCGCACGCACACCCAGCGATTGTTTTGATGCAGTGTTTGAAGCAGTGCGTATTTCAGTGCAGCATATGACGCCTGTTATTTTTTTAAGCGATGGATACATTGCAAATGGTGCCGAGCCCTGGCGTTTTCCAAAAACAGAAGAATTGCCTGAAATAAAAGTAAACTTTAAAAAAGGTTTGGATGAAGATGAGCCAACGTTTATGCCTTACAAGCGCGATGATAAACTAGTGCGCGCATGGGCAATTCCGGGCGTTGCTGGTTTGGAACATCGCATTGGAGGTTTGGAAAAACAAAACATTACGGGCAATGTAAATTATGAGCCGGAGAATCATCAGCTCATGGTAAATATTCGCGAACAGAAAGTTGAAAACATTGCTGATTATATTCCGTTACAAACTTTAGATAGCGGCCCGCAAAAAGGAAAAGTTTTAATGCTTGGTTGGGGAAGCACCTACGGTGCAATTAAAAGTGCAGCCCAACAATTGCAAAGCGAAGGTTATGCGGTGAGTCATGCGCATTTAAGATATGTGCGTCCTTTTCCAAAAAATCTTGGTGATATTATAAAGAATTTTGAAACCGTTATCATTCCTGAAATAAATAATGGCCAGCTGATAAAAATTATACGTGACAAATTTTTGATTGACGCAAAAGGCTACAATAAAGTAATGGGCATTCCAATTACTAAAACAGAATTGGTAGATGCAGTAAGAAAATATCTATAAATTTTCCGTTCATATTTTATTTCAAAAGATTTATACCTTGACTGAATGAAACATATTTTTGTTTGGTGAAGCACAGTTTGCTTTTTTGCTTTTTACTATTCACGCTTTCATTTGCCCATGCACAGCAGTTCGGCGGTGAACCCTCATCGCTTAAATGGAAGCAGGTAAATACAGATACGATTCGTGTAATTTTTCCGCAGGGATTAGACAGCATTGCACAACGCATTGCCACTATAACTTCAAAAGAGCAGCAACAATACAGCAGCACAATTGGAAACAATCTGCATAAAGTAAGTATTGTACTGCATAACCAAATAACATTTTCTAATGCATTTGTTGCATTAGCAACGTGGCGAAGTGAATTTTTTCTAACATCACCACAAAATGCTTTTGAACTTGGTGCATTAAGCTGGAATGATATGCTGAGCATTCATGAATACCGGCATGTAGAACAGTACAGTAATTTCAATGTTGGTTTATCGCACGCCATGAAAATTTTATTTGGTGAAAATGGCGAAGCACTTGCCAATGCAGCAGCAGTGCCTGATTGGTTTTTTGAAGGCGATGCTGTTTATAATGAAACTTTATTGAGCGAGCAAGGTCGTGGAAGATTACCATTGTTTTTAAACGGATTTAAAAGTTTGTATGTAGAAAACAAGCGGTATAGTTACATGAAGTTGCGCAATGGCTCATATAAAGATTATGTGCCAGACCATTATCCATTGGGTTATATGCTGGTTGCTTATGGAAGAGAAAAGTATGGCAATGATTTTTGGAAAGATGTTACGCATGATGCAGCAGCTTACAAACCGTTATTTTATCCAATGCAACATGCCGTAAAAAATTATGCGCATGTTTCGTTTGATGCATTTGTAAATAATGCGTTTGATTATTACCATCAGCAATGGAATGGTCAATCGTATTCAAATCTTCAGTTCATTGATTCAACGCAAAATAATAATGTGGTTGATGAAAAATATCCTTACATAACAAATGACGGAACTGTTATCGCTTTACATAAGAGTTATAAAAGCAATCCATATTTTGAAATAGATCACCTCAATGGTAATAAAGAAAAAATTAATGTCGAAGACATTACCTATGATGACTACTTTTCTTACAACAACAATAAAATTGTTTATGCTTCTTATAAACCTGCAGCGCGTTGGGGGAATAAAGAATACAGTGAAATAAGATTGCTCGATGTTGTTTCTAAACAAGAGAAAAAAGTTACATCAGCAACAAGATATTTTTCTCCCGATATTTCGCACGATGGAAAGATGATTGCAGCAGTTGAATTGCCAATCGATCAAACTTCAAAATTGGTTTTGCTTGATGTAAAGGGAAATATTTTGAATAGTATTCAAAATAAAGAGGGTCACATTTTTTCTTATCCGAAATTTTCTGCTGATGATAAGTTTATTTATGTGTGTGATAGAAATACGTCAGGCGAAATGAGTATCTTAAAAATAAACATCAACGATGAAAATTCAATCCAAATTTTACCTTATAAAAATCGCGTTATTGGTTTTCCTGTTGTACAAGGTGATACATTGTTTTATTCCTGTTCAGCTAATGGCAACGATGACATCTGGGCTTACATCAATTCACAAAATAAAAATTATAAAGTTGCTGCAGCAATAAGCGGTTTATACCAGGCATCATTCATCAATAATAAAATTCTTGCTTCAGCATTTACAGCAGATGGATACAGGCTTGCTTATGTTGCAGGTAAATGGAACGAAATAAATAATGCAGATACATTAAAACCACTGTACGTTTCGAAGCCTTTTAACAGGGAATCTAATTCGCTACAGGAAAATATAATTGCAAGAAAATTTGCAATTACAAAATATCCTAAGTTCTCGCATCCGTTTAATTTTCATAGCTGGAATCCTTACTTCAGTGACCCGGATTATTCATTCATTTTATACGGACAAAACCTGTTATACACTTTTCAAAGCCAGCTATACTACACATATAATCGTGATGAAAATTTTCATCGTGTTGGTTATACAGGAATTTATGGCGGCTGGTATATTGAACCATTTATTGACGTAAATCAAACATGGCACAGAACAGCAACATTAACTGCAGATACTTC
Source organism: Parafilimonas sp. (assembly GCA_035547495.1). Classification (GTDB taxonomy): domain Bacteria; phylum Bacteroidota; class Bacteroidia; order Chitinophagales; family Chitinophagaceae; genus Parafilimonas. The sequence continues at coordinate 3,330 of DASZUY010000328.1, forward strand.
CTTGCATTGGAATGAAACCAAATTTGCTGCCGGTTTGCAATTGCCGTTTAATTTTTCAGGCGGTAAATTTTATCGTTATCTCACTTTAAAATCTTCTTATAATTTCAGTGCAATTCAATGGCAGGGATTAGCAAAACAGGTATTAAATAATTCGAACTTTAATTACAGCGAAAACCGCATAACATATTCGCAATACATTCAGCAGGTAATACAAAATATTTATCCGCGTTTTGGTCAATCTGTTTCCCTTCAATACAGAACCGGAAGTACGGCGCACCAGTTTTTGGTTAATGGCAATTTATATTTTCCGGGGATTATTAAAACGCATAGTATCGTTATCAACATTGCATATCAATTCAGAGACACGACAGGCAAATATTACTTTGATAATAACTTTCCATTTTCAAGAGGATACAATGCAGTTGATTACCCGCAATTATTTAAAGCCGGCTTCAATTATCACTTCAAATTATTTTATCCTGACTGGGGATTTGGAAACATCGTGTATTTCCTGAGAATCCGCGCAAACCTTTTTTATGATTTTACCAAAGCCAAAAGTTTGCGAACAGGTAATAGTTATAATTTCAATTCCGTTGGAGCAGAAATGTTTTTTGATACGAAATGGTGGAACGAGCAACCGGTTACATTCGGTATTCGGTACAGCAGGTTATTAAATTCAGATGTGTTGAGTACAAATGCAAATCAATGGTCAATTATAGTTCCGTTAAATCTTTAACGAATTTTTGCTGTTAATTTTCATATTTGGTTGTATTCCTATATCTTTGCGCTCCCAAATTTATGTCCAAACAGCCATTGATTCAACAAGACGGAAGTATTATTGAAGCCCTTGGCAACGCTATGTTCAGGTTAAAGCTGGAAAACGGGCATGAAATTCTGGCGACAATTTCGGGAAAGATGCGCATGCATTACATCCGCATTTTACCCGGCGATAAAGTAAGAGTAGAAATGAGTCCTTATGATTTATCAAGAGGAAGAATCATTTTAAGATATAAATAATAAAAAGCTAAAGGCTTAAAGCTTAAGGCGGAAAGCAATGAATTATGAAAGTTAGAGCTTCTATTAAAAAACGCAGTGCAGATTGCAAAATCGTTAAAAGAAAAGGCAAGCTGTATGTTATTAACAAAAAAAATCCCCGCTTTAAGCAAAGACAGGGATAACTGTAAATCTAAAAATTTAAAATCGCAAATTAAGTATGGCTCGTATTGCCGGTGTTGATTTACCAAAAAATAAAAGAGGCGAAATTGGATTGACATATATATATGGTATTGGTCGTTCAACTGCGCGTTATATTCTTGATAAGGCAAATATTTCTTACGATAAGAAAGTAAATGACTGGGATGATGATGATTTAAATCACATCCGCTCAATCATTACTGATGAAATTAAAGTGGAAGGCGCTTTAAGAAGTGAAGTTCAGATGAGCATTAAGCGCTTATTGGATATTGCTTGTTATCGGGGTCTTCGTCATCGTAAAGGTTTACCTGTTCGCGGTCAGCGCACGCGTACAAACAGTCGTACAAGAAAAGGTAAACGTAAAACAGTTGCCGGTAAAAAGAAGGCACCTAAGAAATAATTAAATCCGAAATCCGAATTCGGATTTCGATATTAAAATAGTCGAACTTAAAACAAACATGGCTAAAGCAGCAAAAGCACAGGCAAGTGCTAAAACAGCAGCAAAGAAAAGAATCGTAAAAGTAGATGCGTATGGTGATGCACACATCAGCGCAACTTTTAATAACCTTATTGTTTCGCTAACCAATAAGCAAGGTCAGGTAATTAGTTGGTCATCCGCCGGCAAAATGGGATTTCGTGGTTCTAAAAAGAATACACCGTATGCAGCACAAATGGCTGCACAAGATGCTGCAAAAGTAGCAGTAGATGCAGGCTTAAAGAGAGTTGATGTTTACGTAAAAGGTCCTGGTGCAGGTCGTGAAAGTGCAATTCGTGGTTTGGCACAAAGCGGCATAGAAGTTTCAATGATCAGAGACGTTACACCGTTACCACATAATGGTTGTCGTCCTCCGAAGAAAAGAAGAGTATAGTAATTGCTGATTTGGAGATTTCTGATTTGCTGATTTATAAAATCTCAAAATGTAGCAATCTCTCAATCGCAAAATTTAATAACAGGGTGCAGCATTTATTTTAAGATTTTTATTGATGCTGTATCGTCACCAAAAAATCAGTACATAAATTATGGCACGTTACAACGGTCCAAAAACAAAGATCAGCCGAATATTCGGCGAGCCTATCTTAGGCAATGGCAAATGGTTAGGAAAAAACAGTAATCCTCCGGGTCAGCACGGTGCTTCCCGCAAAAGAAAAACTTTAGGCGAATATGCAATTCAGCTTAAAGAAAAACAAAAAGCAAAATACACTTACGGTGTTTTAGAACGCCAGTTCCGCAAAACATTCGAAGAAGCGTCACGCATAAAAGGCGTAACAGGTGAAAACCTGATTAAACTATTGGAAGCGCGTCTTGACAATGCAGTTTTCCGTTTGGGTATCGCACCTTCAAGGCCAGCAGCACGCCAATTGGTTTCTCACAAACATGTTACTGTGAATGGAACTGTAGTAAACATTCCATCTTATCAATTAAAACCCGGCGATAAAATTTCTCTGAAAGAAAAGAGCGGTAATAACTCTTCACTCACAAGCCAGATTCGTGGTAAAAATCCAAAGTTTAGCTGGCTCGATTGGAATGAGTTAGATAAGCAGGGAACTTTTATCACTTATCCTGAAAGAGAAAGTGTTCCTGAAAATATCAAAGAACAACTGATCGTGGAATTATACAGTAAATAACATTTGCAAATTTCTTACAAACAATAAAACAAAGGAATATAAAATGGCCATTTTAAATTTCCAGAAACCAGATAAAATCATCTTACAAAAAGCAACTGATTTTGAAGGTTCATTCGAATTTCGCCCTTTGGAACAGGGCTATGGTTTAACAATCGGCAATGCATTGCGCAGGGTTTTATTAAGCAGCCTTGAAGGTTATGCCATTACCGGAATCAAGATTGAAGGTGTTGATCATGAGTTTGCCACAATAAAAGGTGTTACAGAAGATGTAACTGAAATTATTCTTAACCTTAAACAAGTTAGGTTTAGAAAAACAGTTGAACACGATGTAGCAAATGAAAAAGTAATGATGAGCATTAAAGGCAAATCTGAATTTAATGCGGGTATGCTGAACGAAGCAATGCAAAGTTTCCAGGTAATGAATCCTGATCTTGTTATTGCCACAATGGATGCTTCAGCAAAACTTGACATTGAACTTACCATTTCAAAAGGTCGTGGTTATGTTCCTTCAGAAGAAAACCGTGGTAAAGATTTACCGCTCGGTTATATTCCGATCGATTCTATCCACACTCCTATTAAGAATGTAAAATATGCGGTTGAAAACTATCGCGTAGAACAAAGAACAGACTATGAAAAGTTGTTGCTCGATGTTGCTACCGATGGCACCATTCATCCTGAAGAAGCAGTTAAACAAGCTTCTAGAATATTGATTCAGCATTTAATGATCATCACGGATGAAAACATCACTTTCGATAACAAAGAAGATCGTAAAGAAGATGTGGTTGATGAACAAATGCTGCAACTACGCAAAGTATTAAAAACGCCATTGGAAGATTTGGATCTTTCAGTTCGCGCATTCAATTGTTTGAAAGCTGCAAAAATTAACAGCTTAAGTGAGTTGGTTCAATACGAACAGGAAGACTTAATGAAATTCCGCAACTTCGGTCAGAAATCTTTAAGTGAAATCGAACAGGTGCTTGGCGAAAGAGGTTTGCATTTTGGAATGGATTTAAGTAAGATGGGTTTGGATGATATTGGATAAAATTATTTAATGAATAATAGAGTTGGCGGAAGCCGACTCTTTTTTTATAACAGCTTTGTAATTCCCTGACCACGGTACAAGGCTAAAAATTTAAATCATGCGTCACGGAGATAAAATAAAAAATTTAAGCAGAACAAAAGCACACAGAGATGCTTTGCTGGCAAATCTTGGCAGCCAGTTAATCGTAAACAAACGTATCGTAACAACGCTTGCGAAAGCAAAAGCTTTAAGAGTGTATGTTGAACCGCTGATTACTAAAACACGCAAAGGTGAAAGCCAGGAACAGATCATGCATCAGCACCGCGTTGTGTTTAGTTATTTAAAAGATAAGCATGCAGTAAAAGAATTATTTACTGTTGTTGCGCCAAAAGTTTCAGGTCGCCCTGGCGGTTATACACGTATAATAAAGTTGGGCACTCGTATTGGCGATAATGCTGAACTCGCAATGATCGAGTTAGTTGATTTCAATGATGTTTATAACAAAACAACAGCAGCTACAACTGAAGCAGGTAAAAGAACACGTCGCGGTCGCAGCAAAAAATCTGCATCACCTAAAGCAGAAACAACTGCAACAAAAGCTGCTGAAGTTTCAAATGAAGCGCCTACGCCGGTTGCAACTGAAGAGACTGCACAACCTCCGGTTGAAGGTGAAGCAAATATCGAAAAAGGAACGGAAGAATAGAATCTATAGTTTAAAAGATAAAGGCAAAATCAAATGGTTTTGCCTTTTTTATTTTTGTATGCTTTGTAATTTTTTAAGCAGATCAACAACGCCTTCTTTCTTTAAAATTAAATATCCAAGCCTGTCGTTGCTAATGCCTTCTTTTAAATTATAATTGAAATAAAGCTGTTCATCTTTCACTTCCGTTTCAAAATACCTGAACTGAATATTTGAATATTGTTTTAACGCATCGCTGATCTCATATAAATGCGTTGAAAGAATAAACAATGCATTATCAATTTTACGCAAGCCTTCAATAACCGCAAGGCTGCACTTCATGGCATCCTGCACATTAGTTCCTTTAAATAATTCATCTATTAGCACAAGCCATGTTCTGCCATCAGTAATTTGTTCAATCGTTTTCCTGATGCGCTGCACTTCATTAAAAAAATAACTCTCGCCTTTTATAACATTGTCCAGTACGTGAATATTGCTGATCAATCCATCTAAAAAATTCAATTGCAAATTTTCTGCAGGCACGCCCATGCCAATGTGTGCGAGGTAAGCACTAATGCCAACGGCTTTTATAAAAGTGCTTTTGCCTGCCATGTTTGCGCCTGTTAAAAAAAGAAAATTTTGTTGCGGCATCAATGTGATGTCGTAGGCAACCGGCTTCAATAATAGTGGATGATATAATTGCTTTGCTTCAAAATGCGGAACTATGTCCTGTGTAAAAACAGGGAATGAAAAATTATATTTTACATGCGCTTTTGCCATGCTGTAAAAAGCATCAAGCCTGCTGTAAATTTCTATTAACTCCTGCGCATCCTGTTTATAATTATTCCGAATAAAGAAACCAAAATGCAAAACAGTTTGTTTTGAAACACCTGTTGATTTTTTATATTGAATCATTTCCTGCGCAACAGGTTTATTGAGCAACATTTTTATCCGTTGCAGCAACACATCCAAAGCCGCAGGATTATTTTCAGCAAACAACAAATCATGAATTTTCGACATGCCTTGCAGAAAATCTATAAAATGTGAAACAGAATATTTCACCAAAGAATAATCGCCTGCATTAAAAACTTTATACAATCCGCTGTTTACAACATTAGCATGCGAAGGCAACACACCAACCTGCGATTCATAAAACTTTTCAATCATCAGCACTGAACCATTCGAAATTGAAGCGGGCCAATCTTCCTGCACTTCAATAATACGCTTTAATAATTGCTGCCGTTCAGTTATTTCTTTTACTGATAACAGCGGGTATTTTAAATAGTGCTCAAGCCATGTTCTGCCATTATTCGTTTTACAAAAATCGATGTGATGCAAAAGCGATTGCTCTTCGTTTTGATCGAATATGGAAAGATCATATAGCGTTGTTTTATCAATTATCATTGTTGGCGCTAACGATTAAATTTTAATCTCATTCCCTTATGAGATTCATCAAACACACCTTTTTCATAAATTAAATTGCCATTTATTAAAGTATGTGTAATGGATGAAGGAAAAGTAAAGCCGTCCAATGGGCTCCATCCGCACTTATACAAAATATTTTCTTTGTTTACCGTGAAAGGTTTATTTAAATCAACAAGCACTAAATCTGCAAAATAATTTTCGCGGATGAAACCTCTGTCTTCAATTTCAAAACAAGTTGCGACTGCATGACTCATCTTCTCTGCAATTTTTTCCAGCGTAATTTTTCCTTCCTTATAATAGTATAACATCAGCATCAATGGATGTTGAACCAACGGCAAACCGGCATATGCTTTTTCATAAGGCTCATTTTTTTCTTCCCATGTGTGTGGCGCATGGTCGGTTGCAATCACATCTAATTTATCTTCCAGCAATGCATTCCATAATGCTGCTTTATTGTTTGGTGATTTTATTGCAGGATTACATTTAATCAAATTGCCTAACCTGTCATAATCATCACTTGTAAAATGTAAATGATGCACACAAACTTCGGCTGTTATTTTCTTTTCTTTAAGCGGAATTAAATTAGTAAACAGTTGTAATTCTTTTTCTGTAGTGATATGCAAAATGTGCAACCGACTTCCATATTTTTTTGCATATTGAATGGCTCTGAACGAAGATTCAAAACATGCATCTTCATTTCTTATGATTGGATGGTCTGATGCTTCGAGTGTGGGTTTTTCTGCTTTTCGTTTTGCATAATTTTCTTTGATAATTTTTTCGTCTTCGCAGTGTGTAGCAATTAATATTTCAGCGTTAGCAAAAATTTTATCTAATGTAAGCGGGTTATCAACCAATAAATTTCCTGTTGATGAACCCATAAAAATTTTTACCCCACAAACGTCTTTTCGCTTCTCATTGCAACGCATTACTTCATCGTAGTTATCATTACTCGTTCCCATAAAAAAAGAATAATTACCAAGCGAAGTATGCTTTCCAATTTCATATTTATCTTCTAACAATTTTTGTGTGAATGCCGGTGGTTTTGTATTTGGCATTTCCATAAAACTGGTAACACCACCCGCAACTGCTGCTTTAGACTCAGTGTAAATCGTTGCCTTATGCGTTAAGCCCGGCTCACGAAAATGCACCTGGTCATCAATAACGCCGGGAAACAAATACAAACCGGCTGCGTTAATTTCTTTTACAACATAATTCAAACTGATGTGCGGCGCAATTTTTTCAATACGTCCGTTTTTTATAAGCACATCACTTTGAAAAATCTTATTTTCATTTACTATACTTGCATCTTTAATTAGGTAATTCATACGCTTGTTGAGCTTTACATGCAAATTAAACCTGCTTATTGAAAATTAATCCTCACAAATAAAATTTCTTACACCTTTGCAAACTTAATTAACCGTTATGGCAAAAGAGCGCAAACCAGCAGTAGGCTTTATTTTCATTACGTTACTTATAGATACCATGGGATTTGGTTTGATTATTCCTGTGTTACCGAACCTCATTGCAGAGTTGAAACATATTTCAGTGAGTGAAGCGAGTGCTTATGGCGGTTTATTATTGTCAACTTATGCCATAGTACAATTTTTATTTGCACCCGTTATTGGAAATTTAAGCGACAGGTATGGAAGGCGACCTGTTATATTATCATCATTGCTTGGTTTTGGTTTTGATTATATCATTCTTGCATTAGCGCCCACGTTCGGCTGGTTATTTCTTGGACGCGTTATCGCAGGAATAACGGGCGCAAGTTTTACAACAGCATCTGCATACATAGCAGATGTAAGCACACCTGAAACACGCGCAAAAAATTTTGGAATGATCGGCGCTGCATTCGGATTAGGTTTTATCATTGGTCCGGCATTAGGGGGTTTGCTCGCAGGCTGGGGAATACGCGCTCCTTTTTATGCAGCGGCAAGCCTTTGTTTGTTAAACGCGTTATATGGTTACTTTATCTTACCAGAGTCGTTAAGTGAAGAACATCGCCGTCCATTCGATTGGAAAAAAGCAAACCCATTTGGCTCATTACAATTTTTAAGGAAAACACCAGCCATCAGCGGGCTCGCCGTCTGTTTCTTTCTTATTTATTTAGCAGCACAGTCTATACAAGCTAACTGGAGTTTCTTTACTATTTATCGCTTTCACTGGACGCCGGGTTTAGTTGGAATTTCACTCGCTGTTGTGGGTGTGCTTGTTGGTGGTGTACAAGTTGGATTAACACGTGTGCTCAATCCAAAAATTGGCGATGAGAAAAGCATTTATCTTGGGTTGATTTTATACACAATTGGGTTGGTACTATTTTCATTCGCTTCTTCAACATGGATGATGTTTGTATTTCTTATTCCATATTGCATGGGAGGTGTTGCGGGACCTGCATTGCAATCAACGCTTGCAGGACACGTTCCGCTAAATCAACAAGGTGCGTTGCAAGGTGCATTAACAAGCCTTATGAGTCTTACTACTTTTATTGGTCCACTTATTATGAATAACCTGTTTACTTTTTTTACAAGCCCAAAAGCACCATTTCAATTTCCGGGCATATCATTTTTGTTAGGTGCAATTTTTATGTTACTAAGCTTGCTTATTGTATGGATTGTTTTAAGCCGTGAGAAAAAACTTACAGCGCAAAAAATAAATAGTTGAAAATTATTGTATCGATTGAATATTGCCGTTTGCGATCTTTATAAAATAAATTTTTTTGTTTTCAAGATAATCAGGAATAAAAGAAGTTTTTGTGAGACGTATAGGTTGAAAATCATAATTGCTGCAAACGGTATAAGACGTGTCTGAAATATTGTTGATAAAATTATCAGGATATTTTAAAAGCAGTTTTGTAAAATGATACATGCTTTCAAATCCTTTAAACACCATATCGCTTGGTCGTGAAAAAAAATTTGCTTTGTATTCTTCTGATAAATTGTTCAACACATTTGTTGTACGCAAATAATCATACGAAGTGGAAATGATGATCTGAATTTTATCCGCCGAACTACCTATTGTTTCGCTTAAACTATTCCATGTAGGCATTCCCATCACAATAGAGTTATAAGAACTGCCATTATCATTTAAAGTTTTAATAAGTGCACTTCCAAAATTTTCATTCAAAGTACCGCACAGAATTATATTTTGTTTCGTGCTGTCAAGATGTTTTAAAACATCACCATCAGAAAAATTATCATTTAAAATAATGGTTGAAAAATTGAGCGTTCGGTTTTTATTTACTGATGCAAACTCTTTGCTGATTGCATCTTCCAGCGAACCGTTTCTTGTAAAATAAATTATTTTTTGTCCTCTGTAATTATTATCGAGATAATGATATATCGCATTGATGTGCGTTCTCCATGTTGGGTTCACCATCATGAAAAATGGATTATAACTTAAATAAGCATCTGTTGGATACGTTTCAGAAATTACAGGTATACTGTTCTTTGCTGAAAAATCAGAAACATTTTTTTGTTCACCCAAAGAAGAGAGTTGAGCAATAATTAAAGAGAAATTCAATCCTTGCATTTGTCCAAGCAATTGCTGAATGCTTTGTCCGCGTTTATGTGTATCATAGATCCAAACTTCGATGTTTGCGTTTTCTTTTTGCAACGAATCAATTGCCATCATCACGCCGTTATAAAACTCAAGTCCTTCTAAAAAAAACTGTGGGATTTTTGTATTACTTAAATTGTATTCCGTTCCGTTAAATGCAGAATCTAAATATAACGGTGCAAGCACAGCGATGCGAACAGGTGAAAGCGTTGTATCATTCGCAGATGCAACTTTAAAACAGCCGGCACACACAAAGAGCAGGATTAAAATTTTTTGATATAATGATCGCATATCGGTGAAATCAAATATAGCTTATTCCCATTCAATTGTTGCAGGCGGCTTGCTGCTTATATCGTAAACAACGCGGTTTATTCCACGAATATTATTAATGATCTCACTTGAAACATGTGCAAGAAACTCATAAGGCAAATGCGCCCAGTCTGCCGTCATTCCATCAACAGATGTTACAGCGCGCAATGCCACTGTATATTCATAGGTACGCTCATCTCCCATTACACCAACACTTTTTACAGGCAATAAAATTGCAGCTGCCTGCCAAACTTTATCGTAGAGATTTTTTTCTTTTAGTTGATGAATAAAAATATCATCGGCTTGCTGCAACAGTTTAACTTTTTCTTCTGTTATATCACTCAAAATTCTTATTGCCAAACCCGGGCCAGGGAAAGGATGACGATGAATCATTTCATCCGGAATGCCTAATTCCAACCCAACTTTCCTTACTTCGTCTTTAAATAAAAACCGTAAAGGCTCAACCAATTTCAAATGCATTTTTTCAGGAAGTCCGCCAACGTTGTGATGCGATTTAATCGTCATCGATGGTCCATGTACGCTTACACTTTCAATTACATCAGGATAAATTGTTCCCTGACCTAAAAATTTTGCTTCTTTTACTTTCAATGCTTCATCATGAAACACATCAATAAAAGTTTTACCGATTGCTTTACGTTTTTGCTCGGGATCAGTTTTATCTTTTAATGCCGCATAAAATTGTTCTTTTGCATCAATGCCCGTAACATTCAGTTGAAGTTGCTTGTATGTTTCTAAAACAGATCCAAATTCATCTTTTCTCAGCACACCATTGTCAACAAAAATTCCATGTAAGCGATCACCAATTGCTTTGCTGATCAGCGTTGCAGCAACCGTGCTATCAACACCACCACTCAAAGCCATTATCACATGCGCATCACCAATTTGTTGTTTAAGTGATTCAACTGTTTCATGAATAAATGAAGCCGGTGTCCAATCCTGCTTACATTCGCAAATATTTACAAGAAAATTTTTTATGATCTTTTTGCCTTCGGTTGAATGATACACTTCAGGATGAAACTGTATTCCGTACAAAGGCTTATCGTTTACCGCTGACCGTTCACCGTTCACAGATTTCTTAAACGCGGCAACCGGAATGCTCGCCGTTGTTGCCAGCAATTCAAAATGTTCCGGCAGTTGTGTAATCGTATCACTGTGACTCATCCAAACCTGGCTGTCATCAGCAACATCATTTAATAAAACATCATCTTTTTCTTTATGCAGTTTCGCTCTGCCATATTCACGCTTATTCGATTTTTCTACTTTGCCACCAAACTCTTTTGCTGTTAATTGTGCGCCATAACAAACACCAAGCACCGGCGTTGTTTTTATGAACGAAGGAATATCGACATTCGGTGCATTAACATCATTCACACTAAAAGGTGAGCCACTGAGAATAATTCCTTTTAAAGAATTATCAATTGTAAATTTTTGATGATAAGGAATTATTTCGCAGTAAACATTTGCCTCTCTTACAGCGCGGGCAATTAATTGTGTGTATTGACTTCCAAAATCAAGAATGAGAATTTTTTCTGTCATAGAAAGCGCGAAGATAAACTTGAATTTCTGATTTCTGATTTTACGATGTTTGATTTGTTCACATTTTATATTGCATTCAACATCATCCCAAACTTCATATAAAATTAACCGCATTCCGTTTTTATAAACTTACCTTTCCTTAAAATATTTTTTATGGACAACACTACCAATGCACTTAACTGGTTTGAGATACCGGTTACCGATATGCAACGCGCCAAACATTTTTACCAGGTTGTTTTTGGTATTCACATGGAAGAAATGAATATGCCCGGAATGGAAATGGCTGGGTTTCCTTACGAGCCAAACAGCGGTAAGGCTTCCGGCGCACTTGTAAAAAGCGAATATCACAGACCTTCAAAAGATGGTGTTATTGTTTACCTGAACGCTAATCCTGACATGAAAGAAATTCTTGAGCGCATCGAATCTGAACATGGCGAAGTGGTAATGCCTAAAACAAAGATCAGCGATGATATTGGTTACATGGCTTTTTTTATAGACAGCGAAGGGAACCGCATTGCGTTGCACTCGCAGCATTAAAACCATAGACCTGTTAGGTTTCTTAAAACCTAACAGGTCTATGTATATTTCATTTTTATTTCAATGTAAACGTCGCGATCTTCACATCTCTTGAATTACCGCGAATCATTAACCCAGGTAAAATTGAGCATTGGAAACTTTATTCAACCATCTTAATTCCTTTATCTGTCAACTCTATTTTTCGTTGTTTGTATAAAGAACCGATCGTCATCTTGAATGTTTTTTTACTCATTCCAAAAACAGTATAAATAATCTGCGGATCGGTTTTATCATTATATGGAAGAAAGCCTTTTTTCGCTACCAAAAGGTTAAGTATTTTTTCTTCTTCCTGGCTAACTTTTTCATAGCCTGGTTTATCAAGAACAAGATCAATTTTATTATCCTTACGAATTTTTTTAATGTAGCCTTTTATCTTGTTGCCAACATACAATTTTCTGTACACTTCATTAGCATGCAGTAAGCCCGTATGTTTTCCGTTAATGATCATTACATAACCAAGTTCCGTTTGTCGTTGTACAAGCAAATCAACTTCTTCTTTTTCTTGAACTGTAAGCACATCATTGCTTATTTGCTTGTCAATTTTTTCAGTTGCAGCTACACGTCCGGTTTGTTCATCAATATAAATTTTTACAAGGTATTCTCCTCCTTTATGCATTCCCGTAAGCTGTTGTGATTTTGCAACAAAAATATCTTT
>DASZUY010000329.1:0-7255 GCA_035547495.1 Parafilimonas sp.
GTCGGTTCGTCACATCCTGGGGCTGGAGAAGGTCCCAAGGGTTCGGCTGTTCGCCGATTAAAGTGGCACGTGAACTGGGTTCAGAACGTCGCAAGACAGTTCGGTCCCTATCTGTGGTGGGCGCTAGTAAATTGAGAGGACGTGACCTTAGTACGAGAGGACCGGGTCGCATGTACCGCTGGTGTATCTGTTGTGGTGCCAACTGCAATGCAGAGTAGCTATGTACAGCCAGGATAAACGCTGAAAGCATCTAAGCGTGAAACCTTCCTCAAGATGAGTTTACTTTTAAGGGTCGTTATAGACGATAACGTTGATAGGCTACAGGTGTACAGTTAGCAATAACAAAGCCGAGTAGTACTAATTACCCGTAAGCTTTAATTTTATTTTTTTGGATTTTCCGAAAAAAACTTAGTTCTCTTGTGGTGAAAGCTTTTCCAATATGACATTATTAAGTTGTAAGTCATATGTTGTAAGTAGTAAGTTTAAACTTGCGCTTTACTTATAACCTATTACTTTTAATACTTGCAACTCTTTATGGTGGTTTTGCCGAGGGTGTTCACCTCTTCCCATACCGAACAGAGAAGTTAAGCCCCTCATGGCCGATGGTACTGCACCAAAATGCGGGAGAGTAGGTAGCTGCCGTATTCTTTAAAAGCCTTTCTTTATAGAGAGGCTTTTTTATTTTTTGCATTTAACCACTCTAACGTATTTTTTCGTCTTGATGATTTAGATAAATCTGAAACAGCTACTGTCTGTGTTTATCTGTAACTTTGGAATAGAGCTCATCAGGGTTTATTTTAAATTTTAAGCTGCGTCGATAATGCAACTACCAAGCTGATAAATTGTAGAGTGTCTGATTGGCGACTCTTTTTCAAAAACGATTCCATTATAGTTACAAGGCAAGTCAGCTCAATCTCTCGTTACTAAAGCCTCTTCATTGCTTGGTAGTATATCAACATCCCCGAGATAGGTTTCATTTAACTCAACTCTTCCAGTTGTTACAAAAGAAGCTATATCATTCGTTAATCTTTCCTTATCTGTAATAAATAACCCGTGTGGCGCGCCTTCATAAATTTTATAAATCGATCCTGAGATTAAAGATGCTGCTTTTTCACTTGTAGCTTTTACAGGAACAGTTTTATCTGCATCACCATGAATTATTAATGCAGGAATTTTTATTGAAGCAAGTTCACTTTTAAAATCGGTTTGAGAAAACGATTGCATACATGCTAAGGTTGCTTTTTGTGAAGCAGTTGCCGCCAAAGAAAATGTCCAGTCTAAAATTGCCTGGCTAACCGGGCGGTTTATAAAATTAGCACCATAAAAATGTTTTCCAAATTCTTGCAAAAATGCAACCCTGTCCTGCCTTATACTGTTATCAAATTCCTGGATCTGTTCTAATGCAACGCCATCAGGATTATCTTCCGTCTTCAACATATATGGAACAACGGAGCTAACAAGTATAATTTTGGTTACACGCTCACAGTTATACTTACTACAGTAGCGCACCACTTCTCCCCCACCCATCGAAAACCCTACAAGCGTAACATCCTGCAAGTTCAATTCATCAAGCAAGCATTTTAAATCATCAGCTAAAAAATCATAGCTATAATTTTTTAATGATTGTTCCGATTGCCCAAAACCACGCCTGTCATAGGCAATACATCTAAAACCTGCCTCCCGCATTGGCGTTATTTGATATTCCCACATAGCATGTGTTAGTGGCCACCCATGAACAAAAACTACAGGATTATTTTCACCCAAATCCTCATAAAATATGCGGATGTTTTCATTTGCGCTTTTACGATTTAGATAAGGCATAAAATTGTTTTTATAAAGGAAACAAATAATCTGCCCATTAAAAAATTAAACCTTCAATTTTAATAAATAAGTAATAAAGAATTTGCCTGCCAATCAGCTGTCTCACTTTTATTATTAATTTTATTAAAGATTAGTGTTGCTATGAAGTTGTTGATTTCTTGTTGCCTGTTGTTACTTTTTCATCTATGTTTTTCGCAAACAAAAAAAGCAAGTTTTTCTATTATTGATGACCGCGCGGAAAATATTCAATCTACTTCACCTGATAGTTTAGCACAGTTACTCACTGCACCTTACAATACACAACTTGAAAAAGTTCGCTCAATTTTTCGTTGGATAACAGAACACATTGAATATAACACATTGCGTTTTCAGCTGCACCCTGTTATATATTATGATGACGGTGTTGAATCTGCCGAAGATAGCTTGCCCGGTTTAGCACCATTGGATGAAAGAGTTGCGCGCATTGTTTTAAAACGAAAACAAACCGTGTGTGCTGGCTATGCCAGACTATTTAAATCGCTATGCGATTTTGCAGGAATTAAAAGTGAAATAATTACCGGTTATGCCCGCACAAATTTTAATTCATCAAAACAATTTCGCTGCAACCATAACTGGAATGCTGTGCAAATAGACAGCAATTGGTATTTGCTTGATGTAACATGGGCCAGCGGTTATCTTAGTTTTTCGGGAACTGAATTTATAAAAGATTATAACGATTATTATTTTTTAACACCCCCAAAATATTTTATACAAGATCATTATCCTGAAGATGTGCGATGGACATTGCTTGATGATCCACCTGTTATTCCTGAATTTAAAAATTCGCCTTTTAAGCAATCTGCTTTCAATCGTTATAATATAATTTCTTATTCACCTGTAAAGGGAATTATACAAACGCATGTTGGCGATAGTATAAAAATCGAACTGCAAACAGATGATGAAAAGAAAACTTTATCACTTACAGATGCTGAATCACCGGATTCTGTAATCATCGTAAAAACAGATTCATTATCGCTCGCAAATAAAACAGCAATCATTAACGGCAATAAAATAAGCTGTATATATTACGTTACTTCTCAAGCGCCCCAATGGTTACAAGTAATTTATAAGGGTGATATTATTTTGCGTTATAAATTAAATATTGAGAAAGAACCTTTCAATTTTCCACCGATAAAAATAAAAGATATTGCAGCAAAAAATTAATTGCATAAAAGAACAAGTTGTTTATTCTCTTCTTGCATTATTTTTATTGCGAAATTTTAAAACAGCCACATGAAAAAATTATTCCTGTTCATTTGTTTGATTGTTATTAGTGCAACAGCATTTTGTATTGATTCTTCTATTGCTATTGTTCCACAGCCTGTAAAAATGGAACAAAAACAAGGTTCATTTATTTTGCCGCACAACATCATCATTCAAACAGTTGAAACAACAGATTTAAAACAAACACTTGTAGATCTTCAAAAAAAATTATCGGTACCTACTGGTTATAAAGTTTCAGTATCAGCAAACAATCCTTCGGCTGTCATAAAATTAATACTGAACAAAACAGAAATTACAACGCTTGGAAATGAAGGTTATACTTTATCCGTTGCACCAAAAACAATTACAATAACAGCGAATAAACCTGCAGGAATTTTTTATGGGGTGCAAACATTAATGCAATTATTTCCGCCGCAAATTGAAGATAGTGTTTTGATAAAAGATGTTGAATGGAAAGCACCTTGTGTTGAAATTACAGATTATCCGCGCTTTGAATGGAGAGGTTTAATGTTTGATGTAGCGCGTCACTTCTTCACAAAAAAAGAAGTAGAAGCTTACATAGATCAAATGTCAAAATATAAACTGAATCTTTTGCATTTGCATTTAACAGATGATGAAGGCTGGCGTATAGAAATAAAAAGTTTACCTAAGCTAACACAGATTGGCGCCTGGAGTGTTCCCGGTGTTGGACAATTCGGAACGTTTCCTACTCCCCCACCAAATGCACCACGCACTTACGGTGGTTTTTATACGCAGGATGATATTAAAGAAATGGTGCAATATGCAAAAGAACGTTTTGTAAATATTATGCCTGAAATTGATGTACCTGGTCACAGCCTTGCGGCCATTGCTGCATACCCTGATCTCTCTTGTTCAAACGGTGTAAAAAATATTGGTGTTGCGTCGGGAGAATCAATAAAAGACTGGAGTACACACACAGCAATCTATGATGATAATCTTTGCCCTGCGAATGAAAATGTGTATGTTTTTTTAGATAAGGTATTAACAGAAGTTGCAGCTTTATTTCCATTTGAATATATTCATATGGGCGGCGATGAAACCTTTAAAACTTTCTGGCAAAGCAGTGATGCAATAACAGCTTTAATGAAAAAGGAAAATTTAAAAACGTATGAAGAAGTGCAGAGTTATTTTGAAAAACGTTTGGAAAAAATAGTTGAATCGAAAGGCAAAAAGTTCATGGGCTGGGATGAAATTTTAGAAGGCGGTATCGGCCCAAACGCTGCAGTAATGAGTTGGCGTGGTGCACACGATGGTGTTAGTGCTGCTGGTACAAGTGAGAATGCTGATGGCGGCACAGTTGCAGCAAAGATGGGTCATTATGTTGTGATGAGCCCCACACAATATGTATATCTCGATTATATGCAAAGCGACAGGATAATGGAGCCACACGTGTATGCATCATTAAGACTAAACAAAGTATATAGTTTCGATCCGATGCCGAAAGGGCTTGCACCCGAATATCAAAAATATATTCTTGGTGCCCAGGGAAATTTGTGGACTGAACAAGTGTTTAATTTCAGGCAGGCAGAATATATGACCTGGCCACGTGCATTTGCAATTGCAGAAGATACATGGTCACCTAATCAAGATAAAAATTGGGATGATTTTGTAAGAAGAGTGGAAGCACAGTTTAAAAGATTTGATGTTGAAGAAGTGAAATTTGCACCAAGTATGTACGATCCTGATTTTATTCCATCTTTGAATGCCGACAGCACTTTAAAAATTGCATTGAAAAATGAAGTAAACGGATTAGAAATTCATTACAGCTTTGATAATTCTTATCCTGATAAATTTTATCCTGTTTATACAGAACCGATAACAGTTCCCAATTATGCAACACAAATAAAGGTGATCACTTACCGCAATGGCAAACCAATTGGCAGAATGATATCCATGCCACTTGATGAATTAAGAAGAAGAGCAGAACATAAAGATGACGATGATGAATAATGTTGATGCAATATTTTAAATAAGGCAAGTAATGAAGAAAATTTTTGCTGCGGCAATTTGTTGTTTTATTTATTTTTTTTCTAGTGCACAAACACAATTAGAAAACACATTGCTCTGGCAAATAACAGGACCCGGAATAATAAAACCGTCTTATTTATATGGTACCATTCATTTGATGTGTGCGAATGAAATTAAAGTAAGCGATACACTGCGCGCAAGATTTTATTCAACACAAAAATTATTTCTTGAAGTAAATCTCGACGATCCTTCTGTGATGGTAAAAACAATGCAGAAGATTCAAATGAAAGGTGACACAACATTGCAGCAATTGCTCTCTCCTTCCGATTATGATACACTTGCCAGCAAATTCAAAAAACTAACGGGTCTGTCGTTAAGCATGATGAATTCTATGAAGCCTGAATTAGTTGAATCTTTAATTTATCCTACTTTGTTGGGTTGTTCAGCAGCCGAAGCGTGGGAACAAAAGTTTGAACAGCTTGCCAAGGCAAATAATATGCAAATTAATGGACTTGAAACTGCAGATGATCAATTAAAAATATTTGATGAAATTCCATATAAAGAACAGGCGAAAGAACTTTTTGAAACATTTAAAAATATTGATAGCACCAAACAAAACTTTAATCAGTTGCTTGGTTTCTATGAACAAAAAAATTTAAATGCTTTAAGTGAAATGATGAATAATGATAACGGGCTTTCACAGTATGACGATCTTCTTTTAAATAATCGTAATAAAAAATGGATACCTGAAATTATTCAACAGGCAAAACTTCAACCAACATTCTTTGCTGTAGGTGCCGGGCATTTAGGAAACACAGATGGGCTCATAAACCTTTTAAAAAAACAAGGCTACACAGTTTCACCGGTCAACTATTAATTGTGAAATAATGGCAACACTTATTACTTTTTTAAAAAGTATTAGCATTTAATTATTAATCCGGCTTCTGCTTTACTGCTCTGAGTATTTGTGCTGGCATATTGTTAGCACCAGTATTTAAAATTATTTCGCAATGAAAAATTTATTATTTGCTTTATCATTAGCAGCTGGTGTTGCAGCCTTCAGTGGTTGTGGACCTACCCGCTATACAGTTTCTGAACAACCTGCTGTACCATATTATGCGCGTCCTACTTCACCCGGTGTTGGTTATGTTTGGGTTGATGGTGACTGGTATTGGCATGGCGGAAGATATGTTTATCGCAATGGGTATTGGGCAAGACCAAGAGGTCATCGTGTTTGGATAACCGGCACATGGGTACACACAGGAAGAGGTTACTACTGGAATAGAGGTCACTGGAGATAATAAATATAAAGGAGCTGTAATTTTTCTACAGCTCCTTTTTTATTAAGAGGTAAGCGTTTATATCAACAACGTTTTACAGATATAGTTCACTATGTTTTTAAAAACATGCAATGCCCGCTGCAAAATCAGGAATAGATGTAATAGTTCCGATAGGTTGTAATCTTCCTAAAAAACTTCTTTTAAATTCTGTGATAGTGTGATCACCGCCGTTGATGTTATATACAAATAAGTTATTTCCGCTAACAGTTAAATCTGCAGGTTTACTGCCTGCCGCTGCTTTCGTCCATGGAAGATAATATAAAGCACCGTTGGGAGCGATGTAATATGTATTCAAATTATTGCTTCCTGTATTGGCAACGAATGCATACCTGCCATATTTTGCCGTTGCAACCCAGCACACAGCACTTTGATGATTTGCAACTGTACCATTAACATCATTTAAATCCAGGTATAAATTTTCGTAAGAAGTACAGGTACTTTCACCTGCTGCACCACCGATTGCGTTCGAAACAATCATAAATTTATCTCTTGCCAGTGCAAAACCAAAAGGTGTTTGCCCAACTGAATTATTCACCTGAGAATCTGTAACCACACCGTTTGCGTCAATTGCAAAGGCAGAAATTTTATTAGTTACTTTTTCTGTTACCAATAATCCATTACCCCAGGGATTAAAAGAAATTTGTGCAGGCGCTGCAGAAACATCACTTAAACTTTTTTCAGAGCCATCAATTTTTGTTAAGCTTCCGTCCCAACCTAATTTAAATCCGCAAATGTTTGCAGTGGTTGAATTCACTACAAAAACCAAATCATTATTCACACAAACGCTAATTGGCAATGTGCCACCGGAACTAACAGTAGATTTTAATTTAAGTGTTCCATCA
>DASZUY010000330.1:0-2216 GCA_035547495.1 Parafilimonas sp.
GCAATTGCTGCTTTTACAGATTGAAAGCTGATAGTAATTAAAGCAATCAGTATGGCTGAAATACCTGCTGCTAAAAATATCCACCAGCTTATCTCAATCCGATAATTTTTATATTTCTGCAACCAGCTATTCATCGTTAACCAAGCAACAGGAAAAGCAACGGCGCATGAGATTAATACCAACAGCAAAAAATCTTTTGATAATAATGTTGTGATATTGGTAACGCTTGCCCCCAACACTTTTCTTACACCTATTTCTTTTATTCTGCGTTCTGCGGTATAAGAGGCTAATCCAAATAAACCGAGACAGGAAATGATGATAGCTAATGTTGCAAACACACTTGAAAGTTTACTTATCAATTGTTCATTTTCAAACATTGCATTAAACTGGTCATCAACAAAATGATAAGTGAAAGGATAGGAGGGATTGTCTTTCTTCAATACTGCGGCAATTTGACTAATGGCTGTTTCAACATTTGCATTTGGCTTTAAACGCACGTACATATTAGATGCATCAGGAGTATTAACACAAAAAAACATTACAGGATCAGACTTGCCGTACATATCACTATATACATAATCATTTACTACACCAACAACATTTACAACAGTGCCACTTGTATCGCCGTCCCAATGCAATGTTTTGCCAACCGCAGTATTATTACCCATTAATTTTTCTAATGATTGCGTGATCAAAACATTTAATTTTTTCGATTGCACGCTATCCGTTTCAACAAGATCTCTTCCTTCTAAAATTTTTATGCCTGATGTTTTCATAAAACCCGGCGATACATAACGCATAGAAATTAAAACCTGATTATTCGTTTTTTTTCCTTCCCAAACCATACTTCCTGTATTATTTCCGCCGTATAAAGTATTGTAATTTGAAGCGGCGAGATTTTCAATGGAACCTGTATTCAATAAATCTTGCTGAACAGCTGCGTAATTTTTAGCCATCTCGCTGTTCATATCAATATCCAATAAATTGTTTTTGTTGAAACCAAGACTCCTGTTTTTTACATGTTGTATTTGCTGGTAAATAACAACCGTGCTAATGATGAGTATAATAGAAATACTAAACTGCAGCACCACCAAACCTTTTCGTATGAATGCGGCGCTGCTGCCTTTCATCTTCATTCCTTTTAGAACAAAAACGGGATTGAAAGATGATAAATACAATGATGGATAACTACCCGCAAATAATCCGCAAATAAGTGTGATAATAATTAATGCTGATAAGTGAAGCGGATTATTTAAACCTAATACGAGATTTTTTTGTACCAATAAATTAAATGCCGGCAACGAAAGTGACATAATAATTATGGCAAGCACCGCAGATAAAAATGCCATGAATAATGCTTCGCCGATGAATTGAAAAATGAGCATTCGTTTTCCTGAGCCCAATACTTTTCTAACGCCAACTTCTCTTGCACGTCTCTCGCTTCTTGCAGTTGCAAGATTCATAAAGTTGATGCAGGCAATTAGTAAAATGATCCAGGCTATAACAGAAAACAAATGCACGTAAGTTATTCTTCCGCCGCCGGTTTGCACGCCGTTATCAAATTCGTCACGCAAATGCCAGTCGTGTGCACTAAATAAAAAAGGTCTTGCAATAGATTTTGGTTCACGTTGCTGTATAAAATTGTAAAGTGTTTTATTTACTGAAGCTGCACTAACATTTGGGTTTAATTCTACATAAGTGTCAAGGTCATTATTTCCCCACGACTGCGCCCAGGACTTATTTTCATTCCACCAGATTTCAAAAGGCGCAACCCATTCAAATTGAATGGTTGAGTTTTTTGGAATGTCTTTGATAACACCTGAGATTACATAATCCTGCTTATTATCAACACGCACTGTTTTACCAATAATATTTTTTTCATCACCAAAAAATTTCTTTGCCGTTGATTCAGTAACAACCATTGAATGTAATTGCGTGAAAGCTGTTTTTGCATTGCCCTGCACAAACGGCAATGTAAACATGCTGAACAATGATGCATCTGCATAATTGGGAAACGCATACATTGACCTGTTGCCAATTGTTATAAGCTTTGTGCCATACCCTATTATGCGGCAGGTATTTGCAACACCCGGAATTTCCTCTTGCATTGCAGGACCCATTGGTGCAGGCGTTGAACCAAATGTAGCAACATACGTATCATACTTTTGATTTTCTCTTATGCGGTACAGGCTGTCTTTTTTTGTATTGAACTGATC
>DASZUY010000331.1:0-4774 GCA_035547495.1 Parafilimonas sp.
AAGTAAAAGATCACGGCGACTTTAATCTTGCACCATGGCGTTTTGCTTATGTAGCAGAACTTGGTTTAGGTCCGGTGCATTTGTATGGAAGTTACAGCATAAAACCAATGTTCCAGGATGCTTTAAAACAATATCCATACACAGTAGGTATAAGATTCAGTAACTGGTAAATTATATTTCTGTTCAGTCCCGCGAAGGCTCTGCGAAAGCAGGGCTTTTGCTTTTTATATCTTATAATATTTTAATACTAAACTTTTATAAAAAAATTTTGTCTTTAAACACACGCTAAAAAAAAATTTATCGTTTTATTTTTTTCAATTCACCTCAAATTTTTTGGTAAGTAATGAGAAACTGGTTGTGGCCTGCTGTAATGTGTGCTCTGCTGTTTTTATGCGCTTCATTTCGCCCAACAAAGCTTAGTAACTCGGCTTATTATATTGTGATTGATAAAACGAAATATGAGTTAAGCGTATTTGATGAACGCGGCTGGCTGGTAACCTACCCTGTTGTTTTTGGCAACAGCGATCTGCGTGATAAATTGTATGCCGGTGATAAAAAAACACCTGAAGGAATGTTTACCATCGTCGAAAAAAAAGTACATCCGAAGTGGGATAGATTTATGATGCTGAATTATCCAACGCAGGAAGATTACGCAAAATTTAATGAGCGTAAAAAAGAAGGTTTAATTCCTGCCGACGCAAAAATTGGTGGTGGCATCGGCATTCATGGCACATGGCCGCACGAAGATTTTCAAATTGATCGCTTTCGCAACTGGACGGATGGCTGCATTAGCATGCGCAATAAAGATGTGGAAGAATTGTACAACATGATTCCTGTGGGAACAAGGGTAATGATACGATTGAATTAATCTTCCGCGTTGTACCCGATCATACTCCGCATTTCTTTTAATTTTTTCCGCGAGAAACGAAATAAATTCCGCGTTTTTCTGAATTTTTTCCGCGTTTAAGTGAATATTCTCCGCGGAAAACCGGCTATTTTCCGCGTTTTCTTAAATCTTTTCCGCGTTTTTTCCAATCTTTTCCCCCCTTTTTTGTACAATGTTCTATTTATTATCCGGCAGTAATCTCGTCCGCTCCAAAATAATTTTTTAAATCAGCAGGCAACTTAATGCTGTTTTCTGTTTGATTATTTTCTAAAATACATGCAAGTATTCTTGGTAAAGCCAATGAACTTCCATTTAAACTATGCGCTAATTGCATTTTGCCATTTTCATCTTTATACCTGCATTTTAACCTGTTGGTTTGATAGCTTTCAAAATTGCTTACGCTGCTTACTTCCAGCCAGCGCTGTTGCGCAGCACTATACACTTCAAAATCATAAGTAAGCGCACTGGCAAAACTCATATCGCCACCGCATAATCTTAAAATACGATATGGCAGTTCAAGTGATTGAACAAGCTTTTCAACATGTGCCACCATTTCATCTAACGCAGCATAACTTTTTTCGGCTTCAACAATTTGCACGATCTCTACTTTTTCAAATTGATGTAAACGATTCAATCCGCGCACATCTTTTCCATAACTGCCGGCTTCTCTTCTAAAGCAAGGAGAATATGCTGTCATCTTAATCGGTAACTCATCCTGCTTCACAATAACATCGCGATAAATATTTGTAACCGGAACTTCAGAAGTTGGAATCAAATAAAATCCATCTTCATTTACAAAATACATCTGACCTTCTTTGTCGGGCAATTGCCCTGTGCCAAAAGCGCTGTCAGCATTTACCATAAACGGCGGAATAATTTCTTTATAGCCTGCGCCTGTATTGTAATCCAAAAAATATTGTATCAATGCGCGTTGAAGTTTTGCGCCCTTGCCTGTATAAACCGGGAAACCTGCGCCGGTAATTTTTGTTCCGAGTTCAAAATCTATCAGCTTATATTTTTTTGTAAGCTCCCAATGCGGTAATGCATTTGCTGGAAGCGCTGGTTTATTACCGCTTTCTTTTACATTTAAATTATCTTCTGCACCAAAACCTTTTGGCACTAATTCAGAAGGAAGATTGGGCAGCAGCACAATTGTTTCTTCTAATTTTTTTTCAATCTCTGCGGCATTTTTCTTTATCGGTTCGATGGAAGATTTCCATTCGGCAATAGAAGTTTTTAATTGTTCTGCTTCATCTTTTTTGCCTGTGCTCATCAGCTTACCAATCTCTTTACTGGAAGCATTTATTTTAGATTGAAGTGAATCGAACTCTGCCTGCAATTTTTTGCGTTCATCATCCAAAGCAATTATTTCATCAACCAATTCTAATTGCTTGAAATTTTTAATTGCCAATCTATCTTTTACAAACTGCGGATTATTGCGCAGCACATTCACTTGTAGCATAACACAAGATTAATTTGCCGCAAAGATATTTTTGCAAGTGATTAGCGCAAGAGAAAATTATATTCGCTATAAGATTATAAACTTTAAATAAAATTTTATGATAGAACAATCAATGGTTACAACCAATATAGAGTTGAACGGGTACAGGATCACAGAATCGCTTGGCGTAGTGCGTGGCATTACGGTGCGCAGCAGAAGTATTGCCGGAAATATTGCAGGCGGCGTGCAAAGTTTATTCGGTGGCAAACTTTCTATTTATGTTGATCTATGCGAAAAAGCGCGTGAAGAAGCTTACCAGCATATGTTGCAACATGCGGAAGAAAGAGGCGCTAATGCTGTTATCAATATGCGATATGATGCAAACGAAGTAATGCAGGGAATTACAGAAGTGCTGGCTTATGGAACGGCGGTTCGTGCAGAAAAACTTTATTAATTCTTGTATTGATGTTTAACAGCATGAAATATTGCTGGCATCTTTCATCAATTATATTTGCAGCTTATGTTTGTTGATTCTGATTTGCAGCAGCGATGGTGGAACCTTGAAGCAAAGCTGGCGGAGCGTTTTGGCAAAAAGCCTGATATGGAAGCCATTTTGTTTTTAATAGGAATGCAGGAGACAGGATTCATCAAACAAAAAATTACAAAGGAGCAAAAGCAAGATTTGATGCATGTTGCCGTTTGTACTTTATTAAGTGAAAGTGGTTATTACGAATTAACACATAAAGACAAAGATGGCTGGCCGCATTTTAAACAGGTGAAAGATTTGTCGGGTATGTCACTTGCGGAACAGGAGAATCTTTTAAAAGATCATATTTTATTTTATTTTGAACAACAGAATTTTTAAACCAACCGAATGAGGAAAATTACATTAACTGCTTTGATGATTTTAAGTGTGCACATGATGTTTGCACAAACAAAAGTTGCTGCTAAACCTGTAAAGAAAGCACCCATTTCAAAAGAAAAATTAGTTGAAATAAAAACAGATTTGGGAACGATAGTAGTGAAGTTGTATGATTCAACACCATTGCATCGCGACAATTTTATTAAGCTGGTGAAACAGGGTTTTTACGATAGTCTTTTATTTCATCGCGTGATTGAAGGATTTATGATTCAGGGTGGCGACCCAACAAGTAAGAATGCTGATAGCGCTGCAATGTTAGGCAATGGTGAAGCGCCCGGCGAAATGATTCCAGCAGAATTCAGAAATAATTTAATTCATAAAAAAGGCGCGCTGGCAATGGCGAGAACAGATAATCCCGAAAAAGCCAGCAGCAATTGCCAGTTTTACATTGTGCAGGGAAAACCTTGCAGTGATACACTTTTGAACCAGGTAGAATGCAGTATAAGGCAAGGTGGCAACATACTCTTTTCTTATAATGATGCACAGCGTAAAATGTATAAAACGATTGGTGGCACGCCTTTTCTCGATCAGAATTATACAGTGTTTGGTGAAGTGGTAAAAGGTTTGGATGTAATTGATAAAATTGCATCGGTACCAAGAGATCAAAATGATCGCCCTTTAAAAGATATAAGAATGAAAATGCGCCTGCTGAATTAGGTTGTCAATTTCTTTTCATTAATATTTGCGTAAATTTTAATTATGAATTTTCCACCAGATTTAAAATATACAAAAGACCACGAGTGGCTTAAATTAAACGATGATAACACCGCCACAATTGGAATAACTGATTTTGCACAAAGCGAGTTAGGTGATGTTGTTTTTGTGGATATAAATACGGTTGGCAACGATTTATCAGCCGGTGATGTGTTTGGAACAATCGAAGCGGTAAAAGCGGTAAGTGATCTTTTTATGCCTGTTAAAGGAAAAATAATTGAAGTGAACAGCGCATTGAATTCAAATCCTGAACTCGTGAACAAAGATCCATACAACGAAGGATGGATGGCAAAAATTGAAATTGCAAATTCCGAAGAAATTAATTCGCTTGCAGACGCAAGCGCTTACGAGAAGTTGGTGAGTTAAACAAAACCCTGCTCTCTTTAATGCCCGAATCGGTAAAATATAATGAGAATGAGTTGGTGCTGTTACTAAAACAGCGCACACAATCTGCATTTAATTATCTCTACGATAATTATTCTTCTACACTATATACAGTTATTGTTTCAATTTTGCAGGATAGAGAATTGTCGAATGATGTTTTGCAGGAAGTGTTTATAAAAATCTGGCGACAGATAGATCAATACGATGCAGAAAAAGGAAGACTGTTTACATGGATGATTAATATCGCCAGGAATGCAAGTATAGATACTTTGCGAAGCAAAAGCTATAACACTCAAAAACAAAACCGTGAGCTTACAGAGAACGTATATGATGCGGCAGGAACCCTTAATTTGGAAACAGATAAAATTGGTTTACGCAAATTAATCATGGAATTAAAAGATGAACAAAGGGTGTTGGTTGAGCTCGC
>DASZUY010000332.1:0-4724 GCA_035547495.1 Parafilimonas sp.
ATATCTATTGACGCACTGCCACATGTGTGCACTGCAATTTTGTTATCAACGTTTAGTTTGTTACTTACTTTTTCAACCGCATCGTCGTTCACCGCAATAATGTATACATCGCTATTTTTAGAAAGATCATCCATGTTCTCAATTGCATTTGCATTTACTTCCTGCGCTAATCTTTCCGCATGTATTTTATTACGACTGACTACTTCTTCAATCATAAAGCTTTTTTGCTTTAAAAGTCTGCCCAACACTGTCGCCACATTTCCCGAACCGATTATACTAATTTTCATTTTGGATTGATTGTTGCAATTATATTCGAATTAAAATTACAGGTGAATTAATGTACGAATCAACGTTATAAAATCAGTCGAACAAAAAATTAAACCTTAAATATGAAATCAAAGATTGTTGCACTTATAATTATCCTTGCTTCTTTTTCGTCGTCTGTGCTTAAAGCACAATTGCCGCATTTGTCTTTATATGTACATGGTTTATATGCGGCAGCTCTAAACACACATTCCGCAGACCGTTATAGCGGCGGGTTGGGTGCAAACGCAGGTTTAACGTTAGGCTCTAAAAATACAAGAGCTGTTTTTTCGCTTGGCTACACTGATTTTTTTGCCAAGCATGATAGTCCCGATCATATCCTTGGTGATGAAACTTATATCCCTGCAAAAATTGGTTTAAGACAATATTTACCTATGACATTACACACCATTTTTATACAAGGTGATTTGGGTGCTGGCTTCATCGGTTATAAAAATACTTCAGAAACAAAAAGTCGTTTTGCGGCAGACATTGGTGCCGGTGCACATTTTGGTGCACTAGAAGCAGCCATAACATTTGATGCCTTTAAACAACCTGATTACTGGTCATCCTGGGTGAACTTTCAGTTAGGATTTAATATCGGAATTTAGCATTTAGCTTACTGTCCATCATCTTCACTTTCCGCTTTCGCATCAAAGGTTTCAACGGCTGGTTGCGTTTTGGCGCCAGCTTTTTTTGCATCGAGCATCTTTTGAATTAAGCGATTTCTTTCATTAGCTATATAAATTCTTTGAGCAGAATCACGCTGACGATCGTAATATTCGATGCCATCAACAAAAGTTTTTTGTGCCGTTGCATAAACACTTAAAGGATTCGCATTCCATAAAACAACGTCTGCATCTTTTCCAACTTTTATACTTCCAACTCTGTCTGCAATGTGCAGCATAGTTGCGGGATTGAGCGTGCACATTTTAAATGCCTGTTCTTCCGTCATTCCACCATACTTCATCGTCTTTGCAGCCTCTTGATTTAAATGACGTGCTTGTTCAGGATCATCACTGTTCACTGCAACCGTTAAACCTTCATCTGTCATTAATGCTGCGTTATATGGAATGGCATCCTGCACCTCTGCTTTGTATGCCCACCAATCGCTAAACGTTGATGCAAATGCACCATGCGCTTTCATCTTATCGGCAACTTTATATCCTTCCAAAATATGCGTGAACGTGTTTACTTTAAAATGAAATGAATCGGCAACATGCATCAGCATATTAATTTCGCTTTGCACATAAGAATGACAAGTAATAAATCTTTTATGATTGAGAATTTCAACGAGCGCATCAAGTTCTAAATCTCTTCTCTTGTTCTCTCCCATTTTTTCATAATCCTGTGCACGCGTAAATGCATCAATCAATACTTGTTCAACACCCATGCGTGTATCAGGAAAGCGATTGTTTGAAGGACTGTAAGAACGTTTTACATTTTCACCCAAGGCAAATTTTATAAACGGATCCCAGTTGGCAAATTTTACTTCTTCCGCATCTTTTCCCCAACGCATTTTTATCAACTGTGTTTGCCCGCCAATTGTATTACAGCTTCCATGCAAAACATGCACGGCAGTTACACCATCAGAAAGCTGGCGATAAATCTGGATGTCTTCCGGATCTATCACATCTGCAATGCGTACTTCTGCTGTTACAGATTGCGAGCATTCATTTACACTTCCACTTACTGCAATGTGTGAGTGTTCATCCACAATTCCCGGCGTTAAATATTCGCCGGTTCCGTCAATAACTTTTGCATTTCCGGCAGAAAGATTTTTTCCAATCGACGCGATCTTTCCATTCTTTAATAACACATCTGTGTTTTGCAAAATGCCATCAGCTTCATTTGTCCAAACAGTTGCATTTTTAATCAACACATCTTCCTGCTTTGGCATTTCAGAAAATCCATAACCGTTAAACGGATAGAGAACTGTTGTGTTAATGTCATTCTTTTTTTGTTTTGGTTTTGATGTGTCAGGCTTTTCAACGTACGGCGATGAAATCATCATGTTCCATGAAACTATATTTCCATTTGCATCGTAGCCGGAACCATTCCACATGTTGCTGCTGATAACACCTGATAATAAATTTGCTTTAGAACTATCTGCTTTTGCACTCCATTTCAGGTTAACGGATGTTTGCGTTATATCGATATCAAGATTTGTTTTCACCGTATCACCAGCAGGCTGAATATGCGCTGAAAGCTTTCCCGGTTTGCCATCCACTTCAACATTGTATTGTTTGTTATTATTATTTTGTTTGATGGTGAGTTTATAGTTGCCGCGATAATCATTCCATCCGTTATCAGTTAAAATAAACTTTTTGCCCTGGATCCAGTTTTGCAAAAACGTTGTGCTTTCATCAAATACAGGACCTGTGGTAATAATGAAATTTGCAAGCTTGCCTGCATCAATACTTCCCACTTTATCATACACGCCAATTAAAGTTGCCGGTGTTTTGGTTAATGCATCCAGTGCTTTGTCTTCACTTAAACCATCATCAATTGCTTCGCGTAAATTTTTAATAAACTCATCGCTGGTTGTGCTGCTTGCCGTTAACGCAAAATTTATTCCTGCTTTATCAAACATGCCGGGCTCAAGCGGCGCCATTTCCCAATGTTTCATTACACTTAATGCAACAAGTCTTGTAGCGTTTGGGTCTTCCACATCAATTGCTTTTGGAAAATTCAAAGGCAGAATAAAATTTGCTTTTGTAGCTTTCATTTCATCCATGCGCTGGTATTCATTTCCACCACCTTTAATAATATATTGAACACCGAATTCGTTCGCAATTTTTTGCGCACGCAGCACATTCCATTTATCGCCTGCATCAAAAATTTGTGGTAGAGATTGATTTGCATTCCATGCTTCCAAAGAAAGATTTGTTCCTTCACTGGTTGATTTTTCTTTATCTGCAGCAGAAAGATTTTTATACCAGCCTGCATCAAGATATGTTTGTCTTATTAAGGCAATCGAACCCATTAACGATGTTGGATAATCCTGCGTTGAACTTCCTTTGCTGAATGAATAAAATGCAGCAGCTTTATCTTTCAGCATATCTAAATTTTCTTTTTCATCGCTCAATGTTACCAGTGTTCCGGTGCCGCGTGCAACGCCATCTTCCAGATGCGAAAGCACAACACCAAAACCCATGCTGCGCAATTCTTTTGCTTTAGTATCATTTGCAGTAAAAATTTTTGATGCATCTGTTTCAGGGCGGATTGCTTCGTTCCAGCCGTAAGCGCCTTTTGTATCACTCACAAACTGCTCCTGGTAATAAGGATGGTTGCGTTTGGGTTGATTTGTAACAGTAATTCCATAATCACTCATTAAATCTATAAATGAAGGATAAATGTATTTGCCTTTGCAATTAATTTCAGCTGCATCTTTTGGAACTGTTAGATTATTTCCAACTGCAATTATTTTTCCTTGTTTGATGATGAGCGTTGCGTCTTGCAAAGTGGTTTTAGAATCTTTTACAATTGTTGCATGTGTAAATGCAATATAATCTTCGCGATAATCCTGAACGCCATTCACCGGGAATGTTTGTTGTGCTGAAGCTGCTATTACCATGCAGCAAAAAATAAAAAGCAGTTTAATTTTTCTCATGCGTGAAAATTGGAATTAAGACGCGGTAAATTTAATGGCTTAGCATTTATGATGAAAGGGAAATTTCTGAGTGGCTTTTTTATCGTCTCGTCACTCGCAGTCTAAATGCAAATAAACTCACAAACAAAATGCTGGATAATAATAAATGCACCGGCTGAATAAATGCGGGAATATTTAATGTTGCTAATGAAATGCCTGCACCCATCAACAACAAAACAGTAATCAATAAAAACATTGCCCTGCGTTGTAATACAACATGCGATAAAGCGCGCCAGAAAACTACGATCACGATTAATGAAACAACAATTGAAAATGCTTTGTGCACATCAAATACAGAACCTAGTTGCGAAAGCCAGGTATTGCGTTGTTCATACGCCAGCGATTTTGAAACTTCATCAACTTGTTCCCGTACATCGGTACCAATAACAATTTGAATGAATAATACAACCAAAGCCGCGGTTGTTAATGTAGAAAGTATTTTATCATAAACCGTTTTCTCATCATTCAGTTTATATAAAATCAAAACAGGAATGATAGCAAGAAACAAGGCTGCGATCATATGCAACGTAATTTTTACAACGGCCAGATTTGTATCAACTACCAATTTGCCTAGCCATGCTTCGAAAACAGTTCCCAATAAAAACAAACAGGAAAGCCAGAATATAATTCGTTTTGAATTGAAAAATTTTTTAAAACTCCATATTACATGTATAACAATTAAAATTCCAAGTGCGCCTGTTATTAAACGATTGATATATTCTGTCCATGCATGTGCCGGATTATACACTGCATCAATATCCTGCTTGCT
>DASZUY010000333.1:0-21015 GCA_035547495.1 Parafilimonas sp.
AATTTGCTGCGCTGGCAAAGGAATATGATCTGCCTTTGATTGTTGATAACACGTTTGGTGCAGGCGGTTATTTGGCAAAGCCAATTGAATGGGGCGCA
The DNA here is from genome assembly GCA_035547495.1 of Parafilimonas sp. GTDB lineage: Bacteria > Bacteroidota > Bacteroidia > Chitinophagales > Chitinophagaceae > Parafilimonas. The sequence continues at coordinate 99 of DASZUY010000333.1, forward strand.
AATGTTGTTGTTGAATCCGCAACAAAATGGATTGGCGGTCATGGTACCAGCATCGGTGGCGTTATTGTTGATGGCGGAAATTATAATTGGGGCAATGGAAAATTTCCGCAGTTCACTGAACCAAGTGAAGGTTATCATGGTTTAAAATTCTGGGAAATTTTTGGTGATAATAATCCATTGGGTTTACCAAATATTGCATTTGCCATTCGTGCAAGAGTAGAAGGTTTGAGAGATTTTGGTCCTGCATTAAGCCCGTTTAATTCATTTCTCTTTTTGCAAGGCTTGGAAACATTGAGTTTGCGTGTTCAACGTTCGGTTGATAATGCATTAGAATTGGCACAATGGTTAGAGCAACATCCGCAGGTTGAGTTTGTTTGGTATCCTGGTTTGAAAAGCAGTCCATATCATGAACTCGCAAAAAAATATTTACCGAATGGTGCTGGTGGCGTGTTGCAGTTTGGTATTAAAGGCGGTGTTGAAAATGGTCGCAAGTTTATTGATTCATTAAAATTGATTAGTCATTTAGCGAATGTGGGTGATGCAAAAACGTTGGCAATTCATCCTGCATCAACAACGCATGAACAATTGAGTGATGAGGAAAGAGAAGCATCGGGCGTATTACCAAACCTTGTTCGCATTAGTGCGGGCATAGAACATATTGATGATATTAAAGCAGACTTTGAGCAAGCGTTTGAAGCTGTGTTTGCAAAATCTTTGGTTGTGTAATTGTAATTTTTGTGTTTGACCGGCGGAAGTACTTCGAAGTGCTTCCGTTGAGCAAGCACACGTGACGAAGCAGTGTGCTTGGAACACTTGTACTGCAACAATTTTTTGCAGCTGTTGTTTTAAAGTTTAAATGGTTTCATTGGTTTCGATAGCGCCTTATATAAAATTCACTTTGGCTAAAGCCGATAAAAAGGATTCTTGTTTAACCCAAGACTTAAGTCTTGGGTTAGCAAACGTCAACACGGCAACTATGTTCTGCGAAGTCTCCAGACTTCGCAGCATTATTTGAAGTCTCTGACTTCAAATAATGAAACTTTGAAACGCTGAAACATCTGAAACAAAAAATCATGGTAAGAACATTTACATATCAACATTCATTCAAATTAGAAAGCGGAGCGGAGTTAAAAGGATTTCATCTTGCTTATACAACGCACGGAAAATTGAATGCTGCAAAAGATAATGTGGTTTGGATATTTCATGCATTAACCGCAAACAGTGATCCTGCAGAATGGTGGGGCGGATTAGTTGGTAACGATAAATTCTTCGACCCAAAAAAATATTTTATTGTTTGTGTAAACATGCCGGGCAGTTGTTACGGCAGCATTGGTCCTTTTGATATAAATCCTGCAACAAATAATTCATGGTATCATGATTTTCCGTGGTTTACTACCAGAGATATGGTTCGCGCCTATCAACACTTAAAAAATTATTTGGGTATTGAAAAGATATACATTGGAATTGGTGGCAGCATGGGTGGGCAACAATTATTAGAGTGGGCGATTGAAGAACCGAAGTCGTTTGAATATATTTTTCCAATTGCAACCAATGCGTTTCATTCTGCATGGGGCGTTGCATTTAATTCATCACAACGTTTCGCCATTGAAAATGATGTAACATGGAAAGAGCAACATGTTGATGCAGGTTTGGAAGGAATGAAAACCGCACGATCGATCGCGTTGATTTCGTACAGAAGTTATGATACATATAAACTCACACAAAAAATAACTTCTGATAATTTAAAAAGTACTGAACGCGGAGCAGAATCTTATCAACATTACCAGGGAGAAAAATTAGCTAAACGCTTCAATGCATTTAGCTATTATTTTTTAAGCAAAGGAATGGATGCGCATAATGTTGGTCGTAATCGCGAAAGCGCAGAAAAAGCGTTATCAACTATTAAAGCAAAAGCGTTGGTGATTGGCATTTCAAGCGATTTGTTATTTCCATTAATTGAACAGGAATTTTTAGCAGCGCATATTCCGCATGCAGATTACCAGGCTATTCATTCACCATATGGTCATGATGGATTTTTGCTGGAGTATGAGCAAATAGAAGAAGCAATCAAAACGTTTTTATATAACAACGTTGAAGAAAAAAAATTAGTAAGTATATAGTTCATTGTTTCAACAATGAAAATGATTAATCAAATTATATGGGCAAGGCAACTAACAGTAGTAAGTATCACAAGAAATTAGTGATTGGTTTATTTGGTTTTGGTGTTGTTGGTGAAGGTTTATACAAAGCGCTTCAGCAAACATCATCTTTAAATGCAACTATAAAAAGAGTTTGTATAAAACATGCGGGCAAAAAAAGAAATGCGCCGGAAGAATTATTTACAACAGATAAAGATGTGTTATTAAATGATGAAGAAATCAACGTAATTGTTGAAGTGATTAATGAAAGTGAACCAGCGTTTGAAATTGTTTCCACAGCATTATTGAATGGCAAACATGTTGTAAGCGCCAGTAAAAAAATGATTGCTGAACATCTGCCCATGCTTTTAGAACTTCAGAAGAAAACAGGTAAATCTTTTTTGTGTGAAGCTGCAGCTTGTGCATCCATTCCGGTCATAAGAAATCTGGAAGAATATTATGATAACGATTTGCTGCATTCTTTAAAAGCAATCGTAAATGGTTCAACCAATTTTATTCTTACAAAAATGTTTGAAGAGAATCTCGATTTCAAAGATGCATTATTGTTGGCGCAACAATTAGGTTTTGCAGAAAGTGATCCAAGTCTTGATGTTGACGGTTGGGATGCAATTAATAAATGGATTATTTTATTAGCGCATGCTTACGGCATTGTTGAATATCCAACCAACGTTGTTTTCAACGGCATTCAAAATATACAGTTAAGTGATGCGGTTGTAGCGAAAGAAAAGCATTATGATATAAAGTTGGTTGCGCAGGCAAAAAAATTACTGAACGGAAAAGTGGCAGCGTTTGTATTGCCGCAATTTGTAAAGCATGATGAGCCTTTGTCGTTTGTAAAGAATGAGTACAACGGCGTTGTGATTGAAAGTTCATTTGCAGACAAACAATTTTTTTATGGAAAAGGAGCGGGCAGCTTTCCAACAGCTTCGGCAGTATTGAGTGATATTGGTGCGTTGCGTTATAATTATCGTTACGAATACAAAAAATTATATCATCATGTTGTTCCGGAATCAGCAACTGATTTTTACATCAAGGCTTATGTAAGTTTTGATGACTGGAAATTTATTCCGAAAGAAAAGTTTGAATGGATTGAAGAATGGCATGCCGAAGAAGAACGTAAATATTTAGTTGGCGTTATTTCTTTTGCAGAAATAAAAAATAATAATTGGTGGAAAGAAAATAGTACTTCACTCATCTTATCACCCGAACCAATTATTGAAGATGTTGAAATAAGAAAACTAAAGAAAAAAAGTTTGGAGTTGGCTGGCTTGTAATAAATTTTTGTTTACCAACCAGAAATTTTTAGTAACATTTTCCCTCAAACATATACTAGCAAAGCGTTTCAGAAATTGAATCAGTTTTGATATCTGTTTTTTCTGAGTTGCTACTTAAAAATTCGGAATAAAACAAAAGAAAAAAATTTTTTTCTCCTTCGTAAAATTGAGTTTGAACTGATGTTATTCATTTATAAATATTTGCAGTGCAAAACTTTTTTTTACCTGTAAGCAGTTGAAAAAAACATCGCTTAAAAAAATTTTTTTTTCAACATAAAGTGATGATATTCGTCGTCGCACTCCAAAAAATAATTCATCTGAAAAATGAAGAATTTTTTGGAATTTTTTTCCAAGAAAAAGAATCTACTAACTTAATAACGTCTGACTATTTGCTATGTTAAAAACCGCCGATAAAGTATGGGACAACTGCTTAAAAATTATTAAGGACATTGTAGAGTGGCAACATTTTAAAACATGGTTCGAGCCGATAAAACCCGTTGAATTAAATGGGAACGTTCTGCTTATCCAGGTGCCAAGTCAATTCTTTTATGAATTTCTTGAAGAGCATTATGTAACGCTGCTTGCAAAAACTTTGAAACGTGAGTTAGGAAAAACTGCAAGACTTGAATATCGCATAATGGTGGATAGCGGAAGCAAAGGCAAAAACGGAACCGTAGATGTTCCTGCAGGTAATATTAAATTTTATAATAACAATGAAATGAGTTTCCCGCTTGTAATTAATGATGAAGTGAAAAATCCTTTTGTTATTCCGGGATTAAAGAAAATGCAGATAGACCCGCAATTAAATGCGGCGTATGTTTTTGATTCATTTATTGAAGGCGATTGTAACCGTGTGGCGCGCCGTGCAGGCAAAACCGTTGCAGAAAAACCAGGAGCAAGTTCATTCAATCCGTTAGTTGTATATGGTGGTGTGGGCTTGGGCAAAACACATTTAGGCCAAGCGATCGGTAATGAAGTAAAGAAATTACATCCCCATAAAATTGTGTTGTATGTAAGCAGCGAAAAATTTATAAATCAATTCCAGGATCATAGCCGCAATGGTGCTATTAATGACTTCATTCATTTTTATCAATTGATTGATGTTTTAATAATTGACGATGTACAATTTTTTGCAAAAGCAGAAAAATCACAAGACGCATTATTCGCCATCTTTAATCATTTACATCAAAGCGGAAAACAACTTGTACTAACATCAGATAAATCGCCAAAAGATTTAGATGGAATGCAGGAACGTTTATTAAGCCGTTTCCGCTGGGGTTTAAGTGCAGATTTGCAGGCGCCTGATTACGAAACACGCATTGAAATTCTTGAACGTAAAATGAAGAATGATGGTTTGGAAATGCCGAAAGATGTTGTGAAATATGTTGCGTACAACATAAGCACAAACATTCGTGAACTGGAAGGCGCTATGATTTCTTTGCTTGCACAATCTTCTCTCAACAAAAGAGAAATTGATCTTGAACTTGCCAAAAAAGTTTTACGCAATTTTATTCGCACAAGCAGTAAAGAAATTACAATTGATACCATTCAAAAATTAGTGTGCGAATTTTTTGATGTGCCTTACGATAGATTATTACATAAGACACGTAAACGCGAAATTGTTCAGGCAAGACAAATCACGATGTATCTCGCAAAAGCATTCACTAAAAATTCTTTGAAAACAATTGGTGAGCATTTCGGCGGAAGAGATCATACAACCGTAATTCACAGTTGTCAAACCGTGAAAGATTTAATGGATACCGATAGCGTGTTCAGAGAAAACGTTGCAGAGCTTACGCAGAAGGTTCAGCTGGCAGCAATGTAACAATCATGTTACATTTTGTATAAACGCATCAAAGTTTTTTACACCAATCATTTTTGTGGTTAAATAACCTTCGGCATATTTTACGCCGATGCGTTTGCCGAACATCAGCGCTCGTGCTTTAATTACATCTAAAAAGTCGGGTGTTGAAATATATGTTTGCGGTTCGCTGTTATCCGTTGAATTAAACTGCGTGCCGTAGCAAAGTATCGCTTTAAGTTTTTGTTCGAAGTGATCAGAAACATCAAATAAAAAATCAGGTTTTAAATAACGATCCTGTATGTAATGAAAAACATAATGCGGTCTCCAGTGTTCCTGCTTATTATTTTGATACACCGTTTCTATTTTTCGCAAGCCTGAAAAAAAAGCAGCATCAGAAACAAGTTTAGAACTTCTGCCATGATCAGGATGACGGTCTTCAGGTGCATTGCATAAAACAATTTCAGGCTGATATTTTCTTATAACTGTAATTACTTTTCGCTGGTGTTCTTCATCATTCTGAAAAAAACCATCGGCCATTTTCAAATTTTCTCTTGCTTGCACACCAATTATTTTTGCCGCATCTGCAGCTTCTGCATCTCTTGTTTCAGCAGAACCACGCGTGCCTAATTCACCTCTTGTTAAATCAACAATAGCAACTTTTTTTCCTTGTGCGATGGACGCAATCAATGTTCCTGAACAACCTAACTCAACATCATCGGGATGTACGCCGAATGCGAGAATATCAACTTTCATACCGCCAAAAATAAATGAAATAAGAAATGAGTAATTAGAATTGAGAAAGTTAATCGAATTAAAATGAAAGCAAATCAAAACGAAAAAATCAGACACTAGTAATATTAACTATGTCTTACGCCATACATTCTTTCCACATCTTCAACAATTGATTCCATGTCATGATCATCACCATTGGGATCATAAGGCTGGCGAAGATTAGAACCAAAGATCAGCGCAACGGTTTGCCAGAAACCCGCATCAAATCTTCCTTTATAATCTTCAATGATTTCATAACAATTATTTCCGGTTTGACGATTGATTAATTTCATTAAAACTTTTCCCTGGTAAACAGAAAGCTGCGTTAGTTTATCTGCAAACTGGCTCTTTAATTGTTTTTCATTTGCCTGGATAATTTCCTTACGCTTTCTTTTATCTGTAACATTTGCCAGTTGCGCATTAATCGCATTCATTACCTGCGAAGCTCTGATTGCATATGGATACGTTACATACACCGCATTGCGCAAACGCGTCCATTCAGCATAACGTCTTCTTCCTGCAGCAGTCAACTTCCCATATACGAAAGCATCTTCAAGCCAGGAACAGGGAATGGTGTCACCATTTGGTTCAGGGCAAGCTTCAACAATAACTGTATCATTTATTCCAAGATGATCTTTGCCAACCAGCGGCGGTTTATTTTGTGCAGAAGCATGCAATACAAAACCTATACATATTGAGGATATGAGAAAACGGGAAGAAAATAATATTGGTTTTTGCAATTGCATAAAATGCTACATAAATATAAATGGATTGCGGTAATATATACGTTTTGTAAAAAAGAAGTAACCTTTAAAAAAAGTTATTTTTAAGCAGCAGTTTTAAAAGCGAGGCGCACACGTTGTACGATACTTATTATAAATCCAATTACCATAATTATAATTCCTATCCACAACAAATTAATAAAAGGAAACAGATAAACTTTTAATGTAATAATATCCTGAACGCTTTTATCTTCTTTAATTCCTAATTCAATTTTGTTGCCTTCAGCATCTGCCAATTTATCAAAACGAATAATTAAGCCTTGCGCGATTACAGTATCGGGAATACTTCTTAAAGTATTTTCTTTTAAGGCAACGGCAGGCATTGCTCTGTATTGCATTCCATCCTTTGCAATCACCGTCATGTTCATTCCAATTCCAACTTCGCCGGGCAACAATTTTTTTTGTAATGAATCAGAGTTCTTCACCACATTATTTAAAATAATAATTCCGTTAGAATAGAAGGTTGAATCGCCCGCTTTCATTGCAACAGGTTTATATTGACTCGTATCATCCTCTTCACCATTTTGCATAGCAGAAACGTAAACAAATATGTCGCGGTTCCAGTAATGTTTTTTATCAGGATTGGGAGAAAAGCCTTCGTTGCCTTTGTTGTTTTTTAAAACATCGGGATATACATTAAATTTTTCTTTGCCGTCTTTACTTACAAACTGCAGTTCAAAATATTTTTTATGATTTGAATTATTCAGCGAGTCCCGCGCATAGGTAACATCATACTTACCCATGTCTGTTTTAATACCTTTAAACAATGTTATGTTTTCTGCGGGGTCAAAATCTTTTGATTTTTCCAGTAAAGAAAAGCCGGTTGTGTTTTCACTTAACACTTGTTTTCTGCTTGATGATATCAGAATGCCAACCAACGCCAAGCCAAAACCAACATGTGCAATAGAAGCGCCTGCAGATTTCATTTTCCCTTTTAATCCAATCCAGATGTAAGAAAAGTTTGCAACAACGCCATATACTGCGGCAAACATTGCTACATGAATTGCAATCATAAAGCCTGCGCCCTTTGCATCATAATTAATATTTCCTATCAAACTAATACAAAGGCTTATTGCAAGTGCAATTATGGTAGGCACTAAAATCTTTTTATAAAAAACTTTTTTATCAGTGTTTTTATATTTTAAATATTGGGTGATGGCAGTAAGCACACCAATAATAATTGCAATAAAAACCTGTATTTGATTATAAGAAAAAACCGTGTCTTCAGGTTCAGCTATGTTTGTTCCAAAAATTTTATTGTAAACAGGAATAGATGTTTTTGCAGTAATAATGATAGATGATAAACATAAAACAAGTGCGCCAATAAACATCCAGAACTCGCGGCTGTAAGTACTTTCTTCTTTTTTTATGGAAGGAATTTTTTTGCTGCGATAAAAATATAAGATCATCGCAGGCACAAAAAATATCAGTACAAATAAAACAAGCTGTGTTGTCATATCCGCGCCGGTAAATGCATGCACCGATGTATCTCCCAATATTCCGCTGCGTGTTAAAAATGTAGAATATAAAACCAGCGAAAAAGAAAGTATATAAAATATGTAGGTACTTTTTAAGGAGTATCCACTGCTTTTATAAACAAGATTCGTATGCAAACCCGCAACCATCATTATCCATGGAACTAGTGAGGCGTTCTCTACAGGATCCCAGGCCCAATAACCACCAAAGCTTAAACTTTCATAAGCCCACGCAGCGCCCATCATTATACCTGTACCTAAAACTGCACCCGAAAAAGCTGCCCATGGAATAGCAACTTTTGCCCATGAATGATCATTCTTTATTAATCCGGAAATGCAATAAGCAAACGGAACAATGGTTGATGCAAATCCTAAAAACAAAACCGGCGGATGTATAACCATCCAATAGTTCTGCAATAATGTATTTAAATCATTGCCTTCAAAAATTTTGGGAAACTGTAAATAATCAGGATTCTGAAATAAGATTGGTGCGTTTAATTCATTTCGCAGCAAAGCAAACGGATTGCTGCCCACCTTCACACCAAAAAAATAAATACCAAGCAACATGGTTGAAATACAAACCTGGGCGAAACTTAAAACACCCATTACCGGCGCTTCCCATTTTTTACTGCGCCAGATTAAAATCCAACCCAGCACACAATGCCAAATATTCCAGAGCATAAAACTTCCTTCCTGCCCCTCCCAAAAACTGGCGAATAAATATTTTTTTTCTAAGCTGCGCGATGAGTGATTCCACGCATAATAATATTCATGATAATGATTAGAGATGATATAATACAACGTGAGAAAAACGCCGAACACGCAAACTGTTTCAACTAAAAATGCGCTGCGTGCAAATCTTATCCACGTGCGATAATCGTCTTGTAAATTATTTTGTGAAGCCTTAAAAAAAGCGATGGTGGCAATCAATGAAGCAACAAAAGAAAGCACCGCAAATAAATGACCTAACTCTCCCCAGAAAAGATGTTCACCATTATACTTCATCATTAGTTATTGTACCGATGCGCTTACATTTTTTGCGTTTGCATTTGCATCGTCTTTATATTTAGAAGGGCACTTAAGTAAAATATCTTTGCATTCAAATTTCCCGTCTTCCACTTTTCCTTTCAATACAAGCCTTTCACTTTTTTCCATGTCCGTTGGCTTTGAATTGTGATAAACCACTTGTATAGAATTTCCTAATGTATCAATTGCAGTAAACGTAAGATAATTTGGATTTTTTACGGGGTCATAATTCATGGGCGCACTCTTATCAATCTTAGCAATAAGATTTACAAACTTTCCCGGCTTTTGTTTTGCTGAAGCAATAGTTTCATATGTAGTAACATTTCCCATAAAACTAATGAGCGTTGCAATTGCTGCAGCAATCAACACTAAAGCCACAATATGCGTTTTCTTCATGCAAAAAGTTTCGCTGCAAAATTAACTCAAAACAGCATTGAATAAGTTTTAGATTAAAAAAGGATTTTGTTAAGAATACATTTGCCGAAAGGTGATAGTAAATTGTAATAAAAATTACAAAGTATCTTGCAGTCTTTCTAAGAATTTGTATGGTTGATCTTTCAAATTTTGACATTAATGCCGTAGCCAACAGGAATAACAACGTATTTGGCTTACCTTTTTCGGAAGAAGATGCCCAGGTTATTCTTTTACCCGTACCATGGGAAGTTACAGTTAGCTGCAACGGCGGCACTGCCCGTGCCATTGAACATATTTTTAAAGCCAGCACAGAAATAGATCTGTTTGATCCTGATATTCCCGAGGGCTGGAAGAAAGGTTTTTTTATGAAGGATATTGATAAAAAGATCCTGATGAAAAGCGATTACCTGCGCAAAGAAGCAGAGTTATACATTGATTTTATTGCGCATGGGCAGGATATTCAGAACAATAAGTTCATGCTGAAAAGCCTGAAGGAAATTAATGAAGGAAGTGTATTGTTGAATAATTGGGTGTACGAACAAACAAAAGATCTGTTGCTGAGAAATAAATTGGTTGGATTGATTGGCGGCGATCACAGCATTTCGTTTGGTTATTTTAAGGCGCTTGCCGAAAAGTATAAGAGCTTTGGCATTTTGCAGATTGATGCACATTGCGATTTACGAAAGGCTTATGAAAATTTCAATTATTCGCATGCAAGCATAATGTACAATGCGTTAACAGAAATTCCTGCGATCGAACGTTTAGTACAGGCAGGCATAAGAGATTTTTGCCAGGAAGAATGGAATTATGTCTGCAACAGCAATTTTAAAGTAATCACATATCTCGATCAACAAATTAAAGAACGTTTGTTTGCAGGCGATCACTGGGTGCATATTGTAGATGAAATGATAGGTCATTTACCTGAATACATTTATTTTAGTTTCGATATAGACGGGCTCGATCCTAAATTATGCCCGCATACAGGCACGCCTGTACCCGGCGGATTTCAAACAGATCAGATACTTTATCTCCTTAAAAAAATAGTAGAAAGCGGCAAAAAATTAATAGGCTTCGATATTGTTGAAGTAGGCGTTGGCGATAATAACTACGATGCATTGGTTGCAGCAAGGTTGCTTTGGAAAATGTGCAACCTTTTAGTGAAAAGCAACAATTAATGAGAGACAAAAGAGAATATGATTTTGTTGTAACACTAAAGCACCAGGATTATAAACTATATAATCTTATAAGTGTGTTATTGTGTATAATGGCAGTTACTGCATTTGTAGTAGCCATGTTGCATGTGCAATTTGAAACCTTTAATTGGGTTAATATTTTTTTGACCACGTTTATTATAGTTAGTCTTATTATTTCTTTAATCAGAATAAAACAGGAAACGTACATACTTACTTTTAAGTGGAGTTTATTTGCTGCTGCTTTTTTGTGGTTGTTATATCCTTTGCACGTTCCGGCAATTGGTATTTTTTACATTATTGCTGCGCTGCTTGAAAGACAAATAAAATTTCCGCAGGAAATTGGTTTTAGCAAAGAGGCTGTTACTTTCAACACATTTCCATTTAAAAGTTATGCATGGGAGCAACTAAAGAATGTTATATTGAAAGATAACATTCTTACACTTGACTTCATCAACAATAAAATTTTGCAGAAGGAAACAGAATCTGATGTTTCGCCGGAAACAGAAAAAGAGTTTAATGAATTTTGTAAACAGCAGTTAGCAAATAATTCGGGTTTATAGTTCTTCAATTTTACTATGAACTATCAGCTATGAACAATAAACAAATGTTACAACAATCTCCATACTTGCTTTATTCCGATGGTAAAGGAAATATTTATGAAGATAAAACGCTGTATGCTATTGGTCGAGCAGGCTGGGATGCTTTTCCGGTTTCAACAGAAGATTGGATAGAATTGCCTGATGGAGGCAATTTATACGAATTGCCGGGACGAAGAGGAATTGGTATTGATGTTAAAACAGGCAACATGCGTTTGTGCGAAAAAGGCTGGGCAGTTGCAGCATTTATTCCGCCGGCACATACAGGTTTGTATTTAGCTGCTTATGAAAGTTTGCCTGATGCACCTACACTTCCTCTGTTTTGTTATACGGCGGCTGGTTGGCTCAATAATAAATTTTACGTACCTGCTGTGCGCATTGAAAATGATATTCGACAGGAATGCGCAGGTTACAACGAAAAAGAAATTCAAAGCGGCGCTGATTATTTATTGCAACATTATTCGCACAACCGTTTGGTTAAACATTTAATGCAGAATTGTTGCTTAACCTATCATTGTCCCGCAGCAAGAAATTTATCGTTGGGCAGATGGGAATGCCCGGTTCCAACTTCTCCTGCATGTAATGCAAATTGTATTGGTTGCATTTCTTTTCAACCTGAAGAAGAAACGATCGTTTCAACTCAAGACCGTTTAACTTTTAAACCAACTGCAGAAGAGATTGCAGAGTTCACTGTTCCGCATTTATTACATGCACAATATCCTATCATCAGTTTTGGACAAGGTTGCGAAGGCGAACCACTATTAATGTGGGAAACCATTCGCGATGCAATCAGTGAAATAAGAAACCATACGCAACTCGGCAGCATCAATATAAATACAAATGGTTCTAAACCCAATGCTGTAAAAGCTTTGTGTGAAGTTGGTTTGAACAGTATTCGTGTGAGTATGAACAGTGCGCAAAAAAACATTTACACTGCTTATTACAGGCCTAATAATTACGCGTTTGAAGATTTATTTGAAACATTAAAAACGGTTCGCAGTTATAATGGCTGGACGAGCATCAACTATTTTGTTTTTCCCGGAATGACGGATACCGTTGAAGAATATGAAGCATTGCGCAAGCTGATTATAGAAACAGATTTGTGTATGATTCAATGGCGCAATTTTAATATTGATCCTGATTGGTATTTAGGAAAAATTGGCGTTACCGAAACCAATGAAATGCTCGGCATCAAACAAGTAATGCAATTATTGCGTGATGAATTTCCGCAATTAAAATTTGGTTATTATAACCCGCCAATAGAAAGAATAAAAGGAAGTTTTGAAAAAGACTTTGCGCATCAAACTACATAATTTACATCTGCCCTTTACTGTATTGTTTAATAGTTTTAATTACTTTTCTTTGTAAGACATACAATCTTATGCTCTATTCAATGACAGGTTATGGACGCGCGGAAAAAACTATTGGTGAAAAAGTTTTTATAGCGGAGCTGCGCTCATTAAACGGCAAGCAATACGACATTCGGCTTGCAATGCCTTCTTTACTTAAGCCTTACGAATTCGATATAAGAAACATGATTAATGAAGGCTTGCTGCGTGGCAGTATTGAATGCATCATCACACTAAAACAAAATGGCGCAGAAAAAGGTGCAACAATAAATACAGAACTTGCAAAATCATATTATGAACCAATGCGTGCATTGGCTGCAGAGCTTGGATTATCGCAGGAAAATATTTTGAATACCTTGCTTAAGCTGCCCGATGTAATTGCGCCATCAACAGAAATTATTAATGAAGATGAATGGAATTTATTTAAAGATGTTTTGCAGGCTGCAATTGATAGTTTAAACAAACATCGCCGCGATGAAGGCAAAAGCATGGAAGATGATCTGTATGCAAGAATTGCAAACATCGAATTACAACAAGCTGCAGTTGCAACGCTGGAACCACAACGCAGAATTAAAATAAAAGAAGGTTTGCAAAAAGTTTTAGAAGATAATGTGGGCAAAGAAAATTATGACCCCAATCGTTTAGAGCAAGAGCTGATTTTTTATATTGAGAAAATTGATATCAGCGAAGAGCAGGTGCGTTTAAAAAATCATTGCGAATATTTTAAAGATGTGCTGAAAGAAAATACGATCAGCAAAGGCAAAAAGCTTTCTTTTATTCTGCAGGAAATCGGAAGAGAAATTAATACCACGGGTTCTAAAGCATACAATTCAGATATTCAAAAATGTGTTGTATTAATGAAGGATGAATTAGAAAAAGCCAAAGAACAAATTTTAAACGTGCTGTAAGTATGCGTTTAATAAAATGCAGTATCATTTTTTTAGCCTTGTTTAGTTCGTTGCAATCCTGCAACACAATTGATGTTTACGAACAAACGATTGCGTTGCCAAAGCACGAATGGAAAAGTAATCTTCGTTTAAATTTTATGGCTGATGTAAAAGATTCTTCGGCTTACTACAATATTTATTTTGTATTCCGCCACACAGAGTCTTATCATTTCAATAATATCTGGATTAATCTTACCAGCACTTTTCCAAAAGATTCAGCGAGAACACAAAAATTTAATATTACACTCGCTAAAGGCAATGGTTGGCTGGGCACTTCAATGGATGATATTATTGAACAGCGTCTTCTAATTAACAGGCAACCTGTTCGTTTACCTGCCGGAACTTATAAGTTTTCCATCACACAAATTATGCGCGAAGACCCGCTGCAGAATGTTTTAAATGCAGGCATCCGTTTGGAAAAAGTAACGCAATAAAAAATTGGATAATATTTTGCTGAAAGATTCTTTAGTCCAAACTTTCAAAATAAATTTATCGTAAATATTTTCACATGCCAGCTTTAGATTTTAATAAAATGCTTTTGCTTAATGCAGAGTTTTTAAAGCCGTTTGCCATTACGCTTACACGTGATTCGGAAGAGGCAAAAGATCTTTTCCAAGAAACTTTGTTCAGAGCGCTTGCTAACAAAGACAAATACAACATCGGCACAAATCTTAAAGCCTGGCTATACACCATTATGCGAAACATTTTTATAAATGATTATCGCAAAAAGACAAAACAAAACACCATTCTTGACAGAACAGCAAATGAATTTTTTATTAATTCATCAAATGCAGTTACAACAAACGATGCCGTTGCTGCTTTAAATATGCAGGAGATTAATAAAGTAATAAACAATCTTCCTGAAATTTTTAAAACACCATTCATGCTGCACTATGATGGTTTTAAATATGATGAAATTGCTGCCATGTTACATGAGCCGTTAGGCACAGTTAAAAGCCGTATTCATTTTGCGCGTAAACTTTTAAAAGCGCAGATAGATCATTATTAATTTAAATGAAAGAGAAAAAGGTTGTCATCATCGGAAGCGGTTTTGCCGGTCTTTCCGCTGCGTGCTTTATGGCAAAAGCAGGCTGTCACGTTATTGTAATTGAAAAAAATGAACAGCCCGGTGGCAGAGCCAGGCAATTAAAAGCTGATGGATTCACATTCGATATGGGACCAAGCTGGTATTGGATGCCAGATGTTTTTGAAAGATTTTTTAACCAGTTTAATAAAACCGTTGATGATTATTACACATTAACGCGCCTCGATCCTTCTTACAGAATTTATTGGAAAGATGATTACACAAATATTCCTGCAGATTACAATGAATTAAAAGATTTGTTTGAAAAAGTAGAACCGGGAGCAGGTAATAAATTAGATGAATTTATAAATGAAGCAGCATACAAGTACAAAGTTGGAATGCAAAAACTTGTTTTCAAACCCGGTTTGTCTATTACTGAATTTTTAGATGCTGATTTATTAAATGGAATTTTTAAGCTTGATGTTTTCACTTCAGTAAAAAATCATGTTCGCAAATTTTTTAAGAATGAAAGATTGCAGCAACTGTTGGAGTTTCCGGTTTTGTTTTTAGGCGCAATGGCCGATAAAATTCCTGCATTGTATAGTTTGATGAATTACGCTGATATTAAAGGCGGCACATGGTTTCCGCAAGGCGGAATGTATAGCATTGTTGATGCGATGTATAAACTGGCACTTGAGCTCGGTGTAGAATTTCATTTCAATACAAATGCTATAGAAATAAAAGTTGAAAACAAGCAAGCCAAAGGAGTTTCATCTGAAACAAGCAACGGTAAATTTTTTTTTGAAGCTGATGTTGTTGTTTCAAATGCGGACTATCATTTCACTGAAAATAAATTGTTACCTGCAGCTTATAGAAATTATTCCGAAGGTTACTGGAATAACAAAACAATGGCGCCCTCGTGTATTTTATTTTATGTTGGCTTGAATAAAAAGCTCGAAAATGTTTTGCATCATTCATTATTTTTTGACACATCTTTCAATCAGCACGCAAAAGAAATTTATGCCTCAAAAGAATGGCCGTCAGATCCGCTCTTTTATGTTAGTGCAAGTTCTGTAACAGATAAATCGCTGGCACCGCACAACGGTGAAAATCTTTTTTTTCTTGTTCCTGTTGCAGCAGGTCTCTCAAACGACACAAACGAATTACGCGAAACTTATTTTGAAAAAATTGTAGAGCGCTTTGAAAAAAGAATTGGTCAGTCAATCAAAGAAAATATTAGTTACAAAAAATCTTTTGCCTATAGTAATTTCATACATGATTATAATGCATACAAAGGCAATGCATACGGTCTGGCAAATACGTTACTGCAAACGGCTATCTTAAAGCCTTCAATAAAAAATAAAAAGTTGAAGAATCTTTTTTACACAGGTCAGCTAACGGTTCCCGGTCCGGGTGTGCCACCGGCATTAATCAGCGGAGAAATAGTTAGTAAACAGATAATCACTGAATTTACTTAAACATTAGCAGCCAGCTAATCTTTTATAAATTTTTAAGTAAACATCCCCAATACAGGTAAATAAATTTTATTTATCTTCATCGCCATTGCCTGCCATCAATATATAATATTGAATTAAATTATGAGCAAATCTTCATCGGCATCAGTGCAGGAATTTAGAAACCGCGTTGCCTTAAAATTTCAATTGTACAATAGTTTGTTTACTTCATTGCCATTTCATCGCATTGAAAAAACAGGCGTTTTACTTTCGCTTTTTTTATTGAATTGTGAAGAAGGTTTTGGTAAAAATCAAAGCCCTGCAGAAATAATAAATAAGTTTTTAGAACAAAATACAACGTACGAAAAAGAAGAAGAACGAATTGATCTTTTATTTCGGTTTGTGCAATATGCAGAGCGCCAGGTTACATTGTTTGATGCGCTTGAAGACGCCGCGTTTTCACAGGTGAATGATTTAAGCGGACCAGGAACTGTAAAGCAACTGTGTGCACAAATTTCGCAAATGCAAAAAGATGAATTGTTTTTAAAAAAGCTGAACGATTTTTCTGTGCGCATCGTGCTCACTGCGCATCCAACACAATTTTATCCGGGTGAAGTTTTGGGAATTATAAATGATCTTTCACGTGCGCTTGAAAATGAAGACACCGAAGTAATTAATGTATATCTGCAGCAATTGGGAAAAACGCCTTTTCTCAAAAAGAAAAAACCAACGCCGTATGATGAAGCGGTAAGTTTATTATGGTTTTTGGAAAATGTTTTTTATGATGCAGTGGGTCACATCATGTCAACTTTTAAAAATGAATTTAGTGAATCGGAAAAAGTAAAACATCATTTGGTGCGAATGGGTTTTTGGCCGGGTGCCGACAGAGATGGTAATCCCTTTGTTACAACAGATATCACTTTAAAAGTAGCAGAAACTTTGCGCAACGGCGTTTTGCGTGCGTACTATAAAAATACAAGATGGCTAAAACGAAGACTTACATTCAAAGGCGTTGAAGAGTTGGTGGCTTTACTGGAAAGCAGGCTTTATGAAAGTCTTTATGTGAACACAGAAAATCCAATCTCACAAAACGAGATCATCAGCATTCTTAAAAAAATTGTTGCACTGCTTGAGGCAGATCATAATAGTTTATTCATTAATTCGGTTTATAATCTTTTATATAAAGCTGAGGTGTTTGGTTTGTATTTCGCTACGCTTGATATAAGACAAGACAGTTCTGTTCACACAAAATTATTTGCACAACTTGAAGCACTTAAAATTTTACCAGCCAGTTACACTTCATTTAATGAAGACAAAAAAATAGATACGTTACTTCAACTTACAAAAACGGAAATAAATTTTACTGATAACGATCTGTTTGCTGATACACTTAATTCAGTAAAAATCATAAAAACCATCCAACAAAAAAATGGTGAAGAAGGTTGTAACCGTTATGTGATCAGTCATTGCGAGAATGCACTGAATGTAATTGAAGTCTATGCTTTGTTTCTTTTAACCGGCTATAAAAAAACAGAGATTGCTGTTGATATTGTTCCGTTGTTTGAAACAATTGATGATTTACAGCACGCTGCTGCCATCATGAAAAAATTATACAGCAATAAAATTTACAGGCAGCATATTAAACATCGTAACAACACGCAAACCATCATGCTTGGTTTTTCTGACGGAACAAAAGATGGTGGATACCTAATGGCGAACTGGAGTATTTATAAAGCTAAAGAGGAACTTACACGCGTTTCAAAAAGCTATGACCTGGACGTAATATTTTTTGATGGCCGTGGCGGACCACCGGCACGCGGCGGCGGTAAAACGCATAAGTTCTATGCATCGATGGGGCATGATATTTCAAACAAAGAAATTCAATTGACGGTGCAGGGACAAACAGTGAGTTCTAATTTTGGAACCATCAATGCAGCACAGTTTAATATTGAACAATTAATACATGCAGGTGTTTCAAATGCGCTGTTCTCATCAAAAGAAAATACACTTGGCAGAAGTGAAGAGCGTTTGCTGCGACAACTTTCTGAAGACAGTTATCAAAGTTATATCCAGTTAAAAAATAATCCGGCTTTTGTAGATTATTTAGCTGAGATAAGTCCGCTGCGTTATTATTCAGAAACAAATATCGGCAGCAGACCTACCAAACGTGGAAAGGGTTCCGGGCTCACATTAAAAGATTTGCGCGCAATACCTTTTGTTGGTTCATTCAGCCAGTTAAAACAAAATGTAACGGGTTATTATGGTGTTGGTACTGCCTTAAAAAAGGCAGAAGATGCGGGCAGGTTTAAATATGTTCAGCAGTTGTATAAAAATTCTTTGTTCTTTAAAACGCTTATAGATAATTGCGAGATGTCGATGATGAAATGTTTTTTCCCGCTTACAAAATATCTGGCAGATCATCCGCGCTACGGAAAGTTATGGCACATGATGTACAATGAATTTAAATTAACCGGGGTGCTTTTAAAAAAACTCACTGGTCATGAATCTTTAATGGAAGATTTTCCTGTTGAACATTTAAGTATTCAAATGCGTGAAAGAATTGTGCTGCCACTTGTAACCATTCAACAATATGCATTAACAAAAGTGCGCGACGCAAAAGATGGTGCTCCATTCAAAGAAAAATATGAAAAGCTCGCAATGCGTTGCTCATTCGGAATTATTAATGCGGGAAGAAACTCTGCATAAGAATTCTTAAAATATCTTCCGTTACGTGCAGCACTTGCTAGTTCCGCCATTTCGTATTGCCGCATAAACATCATTTGGCGAGCAATTTGTTTATATTAGTGAAAAGGTTTTGCCATGAGTCTTTCATTATATAAAAAGAAACGCAGCTTTACTGACACACCGGAACCTGAAGGCGGAAAATCAGCATCAAAAGATAAACTTGTATTTGTTGTGCAAAAGCATGATGCATCGCATTTGCATTATGATTTTCGTTTAGAGATGGAAGGTGTTTTAAAAAGCTGGGCGATTCCAAAAGGTCCATCATTAAATCCTGAAGACAAACGCTTGGCGATGATGGTAGAAGATCATCCTTTTGATTACAGAACATTTGAAGGAATAATTCCCGAAGGAAATTATGGTGCAGGAACAGTAATGGTTTGGGATGAAGGAACGTATGAGCCGCTTGAAAATCCATCAAAAAATAAAAAAGAAAATGAGAAAAATTTACTGCGGCAATTGCATGCAGGCAGTTTAAAATTTGTAATGCATGGTAAGAAATTAAAAGGTGAATTTGCTTTAGTGAAAACAGCATATCGCGGGGAAAACAGTTGGTTGTTGATTAAACATCGCGATGAATATGCAACAGACAATGATGTTACAAAAAAAGATAAATCAGTTACATCAAAAAGAACATTGACGCAAATTGAAAATGCAGGCGATAGAGTTTGGAAAAGCAATCGCGAACAAAAATCATCAACCGGTAAAAAACAAGCAACAAAAAAATTCGAAATAAAAAATCCGAAACCCGAAACTGCAAAAAACTCAACTTCAAAAACAGTGAGCAAAAAAAAAACGACGCGCCGGAGTATAGTGAAGAACTAAATGAGCTATTGCAAAAAGCAAAACGCGCTGCATTTCCATCAAACATAAAGCCGATGCTTGCAACATTAACGGATGAACCGTTTGATGATGCCGGATGGATCTATGAAATTAAATGGGACGGCTATCGCGCCGTGAGTTATTTGAATAATGGAGAAGTTGAAATACAATCGCGCAACAATCAATCTTTCACACAAAAATTTAAAGAAGTAACAGATGCATTAAAACGCTGGAATGTAAATGCCGTAGTTGATGGCGAAATTGTTGCGATGGATGAAGAAGGCGTTGCTAATTTTCAGCAGTTGCAAAATTTTGCAACACACGGTAAAGAAACGCATCTTGAATATTATGTGTTTGATATTTTATGGCTCGATGGAAAAGATCTGACCGACTTGCCACTGATTGAAAGAAAAGCAATTTTAGAAAATATACTTCCGCAAGATGACGATGTGATAAAGTTCAGTGATCATGTTGAAGAGAAAGGGAAAGAATTTTTTGAAGTGGCTAATGAGCATGGACTTGAAGGCATCATGGCAAAAAAAGCGGATAGCACTTACACGAAAAATTTTCGCACAAAGCTTTGGCTTAAAATAAAAAACAATAAACGGCTTGAAGCCATTATTTGCGGATTTACGGAAGGCAGAAAAAGTCGTAAACATTTCGGTGCGCTTGTGCTTGGTAAATATGTTGGTAATAAATTAATTTATATCGGTCATACAGGTACAGGTTTTAATGAAAAGAGTTTGAAGGAAGTTGAAAAAAAATTGGAGCCACTTGTTACAAACAAAATTCCATTTGATAAAAAACCAAAAACCAATATGCCTGTAACATGGGTAAAACCAAAATTGATTTGCGAAATAAAATTTTCTGAGGAAACGGATGAAGGCATTTTGCGGCATCCTGTGTTTATGGGATTGAGAGAAGATAAAGAAGCAAAGAATGAAAAGAATGTGGAAGTCGTTGATGCCGACGAACGTGAAACGGGAGGCGTAAAACGTGAAAACTCAAAAACTAAAAGTAAAGATTCAGAAAGTAAAAAATCCGAAGCTAAAAATTCGAAATCGAAAAAGAAAAACTCAAAACTA
>DASZUY010000334.1:0-7479 GCA_035547495.1 Parafilimonas sp.
AAAGTTTATTTTGATAACAGCAAGCTTTTAAAAGCTCTTCCATCTTTTAGCTATACACCATTAAAAGTTTCTGTCAAAAGAATTTGTAATCAGCTAATGGAAATAAATAACACCGCTCCTGAAAAATAGTATTCTGCCTCATCCTGTTGCCAAAAACGCTTAGTATTCTCAATTCTTCTGAAGAGGTTAAGCATAATTGTTTGGGTAAATTATCCTGCCCTTGTAACATCACAGAACAAAAAATCATTACAACTAAAAAAAACAAAATTCTTCATTTTAAATTTTGAATGAAGGTATTATTCAAACCCTGATGATAAATATTATCAAAATGAAAACTGTTGCAATTAATTTGCAGCCTTTATCAAATGTTCAAAGCAATTCTCATTTTTTATATTGTTTGTTTTGCGCTGTATATCTTTTTCACACGCCAGCCGGATTATATGGATGGAGAATTTACAAACGGCGTTATTCATTACGTAAAGGACAGTAATCAAAAAACAGCGCCCTTTATTTTTTTTATGGTTGATGAAAAGCAATACAAAGCCAATGCATCTTATCCGTTGCGCAGTTTAAAAGAAAATGAAAACGTGCAAATAATTTATGATACCTCCAAGCCTTCAAAAGCAGCTATTTATACCTGGTGGGGTTATTGGCTGAGATGGGATGAATTACTTGCATCAATATTTTTTACCATAGTGTTATATTTTGCAGCAACATCAATAACAAATCGTCCTGCTCCTGAAAGCCTGATAGAGGAATTGGAAAATGAAGACCGATGAACATAATAATTTAGATTAACCGAATCTTTCATAAATGAAAGAAGGGTGACCGCATCCCGCTGGCCACCCTGATTTAACCCTGCTGCAAAAGTTCGAATATTTTTAAGCTGTTAATTCGCTTGTGTATAAACAGACGCTGCATTTTTCTTTTGGTTTAATCAGGTTTAAAAAAAAATTCAAGAATTTTATTCATTAACTATTTCTTAGCATTTAGGGAATCTGCCGCCTATTTTTGCAGTAATATTCAAATATGAAACTCCCTATTTTTATTGTTGATGCATTTACAAACAAACTTTTTGGCGGCAACCCTGCTGCAGTTTGTCCTTTGCATGAATGGTTGCCCGATAAAACCATGCAAAGCCTCGCAGCAGAAAACAATCTTTCTGAAACAGCATTTATAATTGAAGAGGATGACCATTACCGCATTCGCTGGTTCACACCATCCGTTGAGGTAAGCTTATGCGGTCACGCTACTTTGGCGAGCGCGCATATTTTTTATACCGAGTTAAATCACGCGAAAGAAGAAATCTGGTTCGAATCGCAAAGCGGCATGTTGAAAGTTTCGCGAAAGGATGAAACTACCTACACATTAAATTTTCCTGCAAATCCGCCGGAAGCCGTTTCCGAAATTCCTGATGGATTATTTAAAGGATTAAAAATAAGTGACGCACCGGTTTTTAAAACAACTTTTGATTACATGGTTGTGCTGCCATCGCAACAGGTGATCGAAAATCTTAAACCCGATTTCTTAGAATTGTCAAAGGTTCAGTCGCGTGGCGTAGTTACAACTGCAAAAGGTCGCGACAGTGATTTTGTTTCGCGCTGTTTTTATCCGCAAAGCGGCATTAATGAAGATCCGGTTACGGGCTCTGCGCACACGATCCTGGTTCCTTATTGGGCAAACAAGCTCGGCAAAAATAATTTAGCTGCACAGCAACTTTCTGCAAGGAAAGGCTACTTAGATTGTGAATTAAAAAATGATCGTGTGCTCATGAGTGGTAATGCTGTTACTTACATGAAAGGAGAATATATTATTTAATGATGCAGGAAAAAAAACAACTGATCATTTATACTGACGGTGCAGCAAGAGGCAATCCCGGCAAAGGTGGTTACGGCGCAATTTTATTTTGGGGAGATGTGAAAAAAGAACTTTCTGCCGGCTATCGTTTAACCACCAATAACCGGATGGAACTAATGGCTGTGATCGCAGCATTAAAATCACTCACCAAAAAAGATCTTTCAATACATATTTATACAGACAGCCAGTATGTGCACAATTCAGTAGAAAAAAAATGGCTTGATGGCTGGGTTAAAACAGATTTCAAAGGCGGCAAAAAAAATAAAGATCTGTGGATGGAATATTATCATCTTGCTAAAAACCATTCGGTAAAATTTTTTTGGGTGAAGGGACATGCAGAAAACGTTTACAATAACCGCTGCGATGAATTAGCAACCGCTGCAGCCGATGGAAATCATTTATTAATTGATGAAGGCTACGAGCAACTGCAAAACAAACTGCTGTAAGTTATTTCCCGCTTATTTTTGCGCACTTTTAAAAATTGTGAAATGAAAGTAATGAAGTTTGGCGGCACCAGTGTTGGTACACCGCAGCGTATGAACCAGGTGCTTGAGTTAATAACTGCAGGCGATGAAGCGAAGATCGTTGTGCTAAGCGCATTAAGCGGCACCACCAATGCCCTCGTAAACATCAGCACTGCTATTTCTGAAGGTTACAGAGATGAAGCTAAACTTAAAATAGAAGAATTAGAAAAGCATTACCGCAAGTTTGTGAATGAACTTGTGCAGCAGGAAAAATTCAGGAAAAAGGCAAATGATATTGTTTCAGAGCATTTTGAATTTCTGAATGTGATCTTAAAAATTTCTTTCAGCGAAGCGTTAAATAAAGATATTCTTGCGCAAGGCGAATTATTAAGCACAAAACTTTTTTGCGTTTTTCTTGAAGAAAAAAATGTTGACCACACTTTATTGCCGGCATTGGAATTTATGAGCATTGATGAAAATGGCGAGCCGCAGATAGGCAGCATAAAAGTGAAGCTGAGCCAGCAACTGCAACATCATCCTAATCAAAAATTATTTATAACGCAAGGTTACATATGTAAAAACGCAAAAGGAGAAGTAGATAATTTAAAACGCGGCGGCAGTGATTATACAGCTTCATTAATTGCGGCGGCAGTAAATGCATCGGTCTGCGAAATATGGACAGACATCAGCGGCATGCACAACAACGATCCGCGTGTTGTAAACGTAACAGTGCCTGTTGAAACTTTGAGTTTTGATGAAGCTGCCGAGCTTGCTTATTTCGGTGCAAAGATTTTGCATCCTGCATGTATTTGGCCCGCACAAACATTTAAAATTCCTGTGAAGCTTTTGAACACAATGCAACCTGAAGCTGCAGGCACAACCATACAAGAAAGTGTTACAGAAATTGGTGCGAAAGCAGTTGCAGCGAAAGATGGCATCATCGCTATAAAAATAAAAAGCAGCCGCATGTTATTAGCGTATGGCTTTTTAAGAAAAATATTTGAAGTGTTTGAAAAATATAAAACCTCAATTGACATGATCACCACTTCTGAAGTTGCGGTTTCTGTTACAATTGATAACAGCACTAATCTTCAGCAAATAATAAAAGAACTTGAGCCGCTCGGTTCGGTGGAAACAGATACAGATCAAACGATCGTTTCAATTGTTGGTAACGAGATTGCAGAATCATCCGAAGTACTAAAAAAGATCTTTATTGCTATTAGTGAAATTCCGGTGCGCATGGTGAGCTATGGTGGTAGCAGGCACAATATTTCTTTACTTATTCCTTCAGAATATAAACAACAAACGCTGCAATTAATTAATAGCGGTGTGTTCGGCTTGTAGTTGGCAGAAACAAAATGAGCCACTCCAAATTAATGTAATGGCTCAAGTTTAAACCCCCAAAAACGCATTCGATATTTTATAGCATGATGTTTTTCTGTGTAAAAACTATTGTAAGTTCTCAGGCTGCAACGGCCAATTTTTTCATAAGTTTTTTCCGATTCTTTAATCGCAGTTACTTCATCATTGGTAACAACATTTACAGAAATTTTTTAAATAATTTTTTGCGCTTGCAAATGACTACTGAAAATCACTTGCCGAAACTTCAATGCAACAAATTTGTTTGCATCTACTTTGCCTCATCAAGCGTTAGCGCTACTTTAGTTGCATGAAGCATTTTTTTGTGCTGAGTATAATTTTATTTTCTGCGTTTGTTACGACAGCCTCTCCTGTAATCAGTTTAAAGAAAGGATTAATTATTACTTCTTCTGTAACCATCAGTCGCGAAACTTATTATTTAAACGCTGATACTTCAATGCAGGTTCCTTTAATTATTATTGAAGGAAAGAATATTACTGTTGATTTTAATGATTGTATTCTGCAGGGTTCAAATGATAAAGATCAGCCGAATGAATTTTATGGTCTTGCGGTATTCATAAAAAAAGGTTCATCAAACATCAATATTATAAATGCAAACATTCACGGGTTTAAAATTGCTGTGATGGCGGATTCTGTTCAGCATCTTCAAATCAGCAATTGCGATTTCAGTTATAATTACCGGCAGCATTTGCACAGTAACTGGAAGCGTGAAGATGTGAGCGACTGGATGAGTTATCATCATAACGAACATGATGAATGGATGCGTTACGGCGCAGGCATGTATTTAAAAGATTGCAGGCATGCCATCATCAAAGATAATTTTATCACCGGTGGTCAATGTGGTCTGATGATGATGCGCTGCGACAGCAATGAGATTTACGCTAATAATTTTTCTTTCAACTCCGGAATTGGAATTGGTTTATACCGCAGCAGCGATAATAAAATTTATGCTAATCAACTTGATTTTAATGTGCGTGGATATAGTGATGGAATTTATTATCGCGGACAAGACAGCGCCGGCATTTTAGTGTTTGAACAGTGCAACAACAACATGTTTGTGTATAATTCTGTTACGCATAGTGGCGATGGATTTTTTCTTTGGGCTGGTCAGTATACTATGGATACAGGCGAAGGAGGATGTAATGACAATTTGATTTTTGGTAATGATTTTTCTTATGCGCCAACAAATGGAGTGGAAGTAACATTCAGCACAAATAAAATTGAATCGAACATTATTAAAGATTGTGATAATGGAATTTGGGGTGGATATAGTTATAGCACCGAAATTCTGCAAAACCAATTTGCCGGCAATAAAACAGCAATCGCAATAGAACATGGGCAGCATGTTGGCATTGTGGCGAACCATTTTACAAACGATAAAACGGCAATAAAACTTTGGGCGCGTGCGCAACAACCACCCGATTGGATGTATGCAAAGAAGCGTGACACAAAAAGTAAACAATATATTATATGGAATAATCACTTCGATAGCATTAATGTAGTGTATGATTTGATGGGAACAGATAGCATTAAGTTAACAGGCAACCAAAAACAAGATTGCAATACGATTTTTAAACTTGGAAAAAGGATTAGTAACCTTGATACTTCTGATAAAAATGCAAATAACGTTGCAATAGGTTTTACAGAGCCAAGATTAAAAAATCTTACGCAAACTAAGATTCCAACACAAATCAAAAAACCAGGTCGCAGTCAAATTCACATCACAGAATGGGGACCTTATGATTTTCGTTATCCATTATTATGGTTGAAAAATATTGACAGCATTGGTCTTTACCATTTTGATGTACTTACGCCTTCAATCAATGCAAATCACAAAACTAAAAACTGGAAACTGAAAAGTGTAAACGGATTCAGCATCATTCAAAATGCAAACAATCAAATTACAGCTAAAGCAGATTCTTCTGTTCAAGATCGTTCTATTCAGCTTGAATATAATGGTCTGTCATTTACAGACGCATTTGGAAAAAGACATTCTGCAAACAAGCCATACATTTTTCAATACAAAGAATTTGATCCTCATTTTAACTGGAGCATTGACTTTTATAAGTGGGATTCGATAAATGATCCGCAAAAAGATTACGCATCTTTTATTCAGTCGTTACAACAACCTGTTTACTCAACAACACAACAAACGATTGATTATACATGGTGGGGAGCGATTGGGAACAAATTACCTGCTGATAGTTTTGCTACAGTAGCTACATCAACTATACAATTGAAAGAAGGAAATTATTCAATTGGAATTACTGCAGATGATCTAGCGAAATTGTTTATTGATGGTAAGGAAATAATTAATGCGTGGGATGCTACTTATACTGCACTCGATGAAAATACGAATCATGAAAAAATAATCCACTTAAGCGGAGGTAAACACGAATTTAAAATTGTGCATGCTGAAATTAGCGGTTTAGCAACGCTAATGTTTTATATGAAGCCGGCGAACATCAGCCTTGATTAAAAGATGTTTAAACAGGAATTGGCTCAATATTAATTTCAACTGATTTAAATTCTTCATTATTCCATTCAAATGCTTCTTTTCTTCGAAGCTCTTCGCTTGTTAGTCTGCTGCCATCATGGCTCCAGCCGGGCGGTCCAAATAAATATCCCATGCGCTGGCGCAGTGTAATATTTTTCTGAAAAACATCTTTCCACATTTGTTTCCATTCATGAAAAACAATATTAACAGCATTTGGCTTTTCAATATTTTTTGTCAAGCCATATTTTATAGGTTGATATTCTGAATCCGGTAATTCAGCTTGAAACGTTCCAAATAATTTATCCCACACAATTAAAAACATGCCCATGTTTTTATCAAGATATTTTGGATTGGATGCATGATGTACGCGATGATGAGATGGTGTTACTAAAATATATTCAAGCCAGCCCATTTTCTTTATCATTTTTGTGTGAACGAAGATGCCCCATATCTGCGTAGCAGAATACATAAACACAATATCAAGCGGTTTAAAACCAAGCCATGCAAGCGGAATAAAATAAATGAACCGATATAAAGGCTGAAAAACAGAGGAGCGAAATCCAACAGAAAAATTTAATTCTTCAGAACTGTGATGCGTAACATGCGTTGCCCAAAAGAAACGTATTTCATGATCGAAGCGATGCAACCAATAATAAACAAAATCTTCTGCGAGTAATAATATCAGCCAATATGTAAATGCATTTTGCCAATGCATAACTGCATGCAAAAAGAAATATTGCAGAATGGCAACATACACCAGGCGAAAAAGAAGATCAATACCTGAATTCAATAACATTAAATACAGGTTTGTAAAACTATCTTTTAATGTATAAGCTTTACGATGACTGAGATTTGAAAGAATTAATTCAAGCCCGATTATAATAAAATATATTGGCGTTGAAATTAATATCAGCCATTGTTCGCGAAGTGAATCCATGTATTTTTCTGTGTAGTTTAACTGTTAAGCCAAACGCAAAAATAAATTATGTGTTGTGAATGATGCGTTAGAAATTTTATGTAAATACTTTTGCATGAATGCAGCGGCAAATCGACAAGTCTCAATTAAAAAAATATAAGCAGTTTTTACAAAAGGCTGACAAAAACAAAGTGCTGAAAGCTTTGCCCGCTTTGCATGAAGAAGCGTTTGAAAAAATAAATTGTTTGGATTGTGCGATGTGTTGCAAAAATTATTCACCACGTTTTAAAACGCCGGATATCAAACGCATCAGCAAACATTTAAAACAAAAAGAAGGTGAGTTTATAGAAAATTATTTGCGTTTA
>DASZUY010000335.1:0-1615 GCA_035547495.1 Parafilimonas sp.
AGCGTTATGGATTTGAGTGAAAAGCAATTCATTCTTTGTATGAATAAATCGACAAGATTTTAAATCTAAATTCCCAAATTACTTAGTAATTTTATGCTATAATTTTGAGTAGCAAATTCAACCTATGAATAGCGATAGAATCAGTGAGAAACTTTCCATTTTAGCAGATGCCGCAAAATACGATGTGAGTTGTGCCAGCAGCGGCAGCGACAGAAAAAATCATAACAAAGGGTTAGGCAATGCAAGCAATGGAATTTGTCATGCATATACAGAAGATGGAAGATGTGTTTCGTTATTGAAAATTTTGCTTACTAATTTTTGTATTTATGATTGTGCTTATTGTATAAGCCGAAAAAGTAATGATATAAAACGCGCAGCATTTACTGTGCAGGAAGTGGTTGATCTCACCATAAATTTTTATCGCAGAAATTATATTGAAGGTTTGTTTTTGAGTTCAGGCATTTTTAAAAATGCTGATTATACGATGGAACGTTTGGTGCTGGTTGCAAAGAAGCTGCGAACAGAACATAAGTTCAATGGATACATTCATTTAAAAACTATTCCGGGTGCAAGCGATGAATTGATGAAAGAAGCAGCATTGTATGCCGACCGTTTAAGTGTGAATGTTGAGATGCCTACGAAAGAAAGTTTGAAATTGTTAGCGCCTGATAAAAATCGCGATGATATGTTAAAGCCAATGAAATATTTGGATAAAGCCATTGTTGCAAATCGTGAAGAGAAAAAAGTTTTTAAAAAAGCGCCAATGTTTGCGCCGGCTGGTCAGAGTACGCAAATGGTAATTGGTGCGTCACCCGAAACTGATTTGCAGATATTATACATGTCGCATTTCTTTTATAAAAAATTTCATTTAAAGCGTGTTTATTATTCCGGTTATGTGCCGGTGAGCAATGATAACCGTTTACCTGCAATAGGAACACCTGTGCCGATGATTCGCGAAAACCGTTTATACCAGGCAGATTGGCTGATGCGATTTTATGGATTTGGTGTTGATGAAATTGTTTCGCCGGAAAACCCTTTATTAGATATGAAGGTCGACCCAAAACTAAGTTGGGCTTTACGCAATCTTGATTTATTTCCTTTAGACATTAACAAGGCAGATTATAAAATGATTATGCGTGTACCTGGCATCGGTATTCAATCAGCAAAAAAAATTGTTGAAGCAAGAAAGTTTAATCAGCTTAATACATCACACTTACAGAAAATTGGTATTGCATTAAACCGTGCAAAATATTTTATTACAACAACTGATGTGCATTATTTAAAAGATTATCAGCCCATGCAGATAAAAGAATTTATTCTGAATGAAGGCAAGAGTAAATACGAAGCAAATTTTTCAATGCAGATGAAAATGTTTTGATGAATCATGTAAATCCTTTAATCCAATAAATCGTGGTTCAGACAGTAATTTATAACGGCTCTTTTGAAAACTTTTTTACTGCTGTGTTTGAGATTTATGAATATAAAATTGCTGAACCTGATATTCAAAAAGAAACTATTGCAAACACAAGTTTATTTGTCGCACACATTGTTCATGAAAACAAAGAGAAAGCGGCAAGAGTAATAAAATCATTGCAACAAAAAATTACGCCGCTGG
>DASZUY010000336.1:0-13313 GCA_035547495.1 Parafilimonas sp.
AATTTTAAAAACAATTGAATAGTTTCTGCATAACAATCATGTAATCCATGATACCTATATTTATATTTTTATAACGATGAAATTAAAGGAACTCTATTTTTTTCGACTTTACCAACATAACCGAAAATTATTTTATGGCATACTGTGTTTTACACTATTTACAATTATTTGTAATCTAAGAGGCTTTGAAATAACACCGTTTTTTGTTTGGGGAATGTATTCCGGAAAGGAGCCAGACTCTAACACTTATGAAGTGCAGCAGGTAATTATTAATGATAGTTTGAAGGTAGATATAACAAATGGGTATACTCCATCAACAAGATTTTTATTGGAAAGCCCTTTATGGTATTACATGTCTATTAGAGATAATAACGATATAGATCCGACATTAAGCTTTTTACAAAAAAAACTAAAGAGTCACTATCCTTTGGTAAAACCTTATGAACACGATTTATCTAATGACAGCAGTCGTATAAATGGCTTCATACCTTGGTACAAAAAATATCTGGAAGAAGTCACAAAAACAAAAATTAATCAATTACAAATTATAAATACCAAAGTTCATTATTCAGGTGAAAAAATAATGGAAGATACAAGCTATACTATTGCTGAATGGCATTAATAACAAACAATAATAACTTAACTATTCAAAGAAACTTTCTCTGCCGGTTAGTCTTTGGCTGCATATTTTTTTTACTTGTTTACGATTTTTTATCTCACGCTTCACTGCAGCAATTACATTCACCTGCACTTATATTTCCTTATGTTGATATAACTTATATTTTGTTTAGTTTATCCAAAGCAGAAAGTTTTGTTAGTGAAAGTTTTTTTTTATCTTCTTGCTTTAGCTTATTTCTTTTTGCATTTTGCATTGCAGCTTTTATCTGGCCAAACAAAAGAATATCCATAGCTCTTTTCTTTATCTTTTATTTTTTCTATTTTCTTAGTTACAGCAATTACGGCGCTCATCACATCCATTCAAAAATTGGAATTCTGTTTATACCTATACCATTTTTATTTACAGGAAAAAACTTCTTATATGCGTGGGAAGGTTTAAGATATTATGCTTTGTTTGTATATGCTGATTCTTTTTTATGGAAACTTTTTAGGGAAACCTGGCTAGATGGGAAACAGGGAATTTCAATAATTAAAAATAACATAACGCCGTTATTATTTTCTCATCCAAATTATAAGTTGGGTGGCTTTTATCGATATCTTTTTATGCATCCTGCATACGCCGATGTTTTATTTAAAATTGGGTTTGTTTTTGAAGGACTATTTATGATTGGTTTTTTTACAAAGAAGTATGACAAATACCTTATTCTTTTATCAATGTTACTCGCTTTTGGATTTCTACTTTTGGCAGATGCGTTTGCTTTTGAATTACTAATCTTAGACTTGACATTGATCTATAATTTTAGAAATAAAATCAATACAGAAAAACTCAAATAATATTATTCATGAATAATGACTGGTCAGCAGATTTTTCTTATCTATATTTTAAAAAACTATTGCATGTTGCCAGATTAAACTTTAACCTTTATTGTTTTCGTGATGCATTAGAAGTTTTTAATGTTTCTTCAAACAGACCCTTGTTGTTTCTTCGCCACGACATTGATATAGATTTGAATAAGGCTTTAAAAATGGCAATGATTGAAAACGAACTTGGCCTGCAATCAACATACATGGTGATGCTAAACTCTCCGTGTTATGATGTGTCAACTGAAACTTCAAAAAAAATATTGAAGCAACTTTTAACGCTGGGCCATGAAGTTGCACTCCATTTTGATGTTACTAAAAGCAAGAGAAACGACCCCAAAATTTCAACAAATGATATTGAAGGCGATATTGCTCATGATATAAAACAACTTGAGCAAATTATTGAAGTGCCTGTAAAATCTATTTCATTTCATCGTCCGCTTTCTCAATTTCTGAAAGGACCATTAAAAATTGCAGGAGTTATAAATGCATATTCAAAAGAATTAATGACTTGGTATTTATCTGATTCAGCGGGAAGATGGAGAGAAGGCGAACCTTTACAGAAATTATTAAAGCCAACAAATAAATTACTTCAATTATTGATTCATCCAATTTGGTGGGGCGAAGAACATAAGAATGCCTCGGAAAGACTTGAAGAGTTTTTTCGAGCAACTACTTTCGGGTGGTCAATAGACAAAACAAAAGAATTTGATAAGGCGCTTGCGGAACATATAAGTGTTCGGCGCGCAAATGCTAACGCTATTAAGCATGCTGCTGAGTCCGGTAAATTTGATACCGATACTAACGCCTTGTTACAGCGAATAAATTCACATGAAAAGTTTGGTAATAACGATTTAAACAAATGGATTTTCGAACATATTAATATTGTGGAAGGGGATGCGATATTAGATCTTGGCTGTGGAACCGGTAAGCAAACAATAAGAGCAGCACAATTAACAAAACCAAAAGGTAAGGTAATAGCATTTGATATTTCAGAAAAAGCGCTCGACGTTTTGACCACTGAAGCAAGGCGTTTAAATCTTAATGACTTCATTTTAACTGAAGGTGGTGATCTGGACGATTTAGAAAAATATTTTAGCGAGCAATATTTTGATCACGTTATTGCAAGCTACTCGCTTTACTATGCAAAAAATCCTGAAGCGATTTTTAAGTTTATACATAATCACCTTAAGCCAGGTGGTGATTTCTTTTTTTGCGGACCGTCAAAGGATAACAATGCAGACCTGAAAAACTTTCATAATTCATTACTCAAAAATGAAAAAATTAAAGAAAGTAAATCTGCACATTTTATGGAAGAAACAGGAATGCGGCTTGCTGAAACTTTCTTTAATGAAGCAGAGGTTTCTGCCTTTCAAAATATTTTGGAATTTAATTCCGCAGATTCATTATTTAATTACTGGAGCTCTTACAATCTTTATAATGAAAATATTGCCGGGGATTTTAGAAAAGCAGCTAATAAATATTTTGAAACTAATGTAATCTTTAGGACAGCCAAATGTGTTATAGGAATTAAAGCGATAAAATAAATATAAGTTCCGAATTATTCTGTCGGTGAAGCTCTGAAGCATATTAGCTTTCCCACAATGGTTTGGTCTAACTTGCCGACACTTTCTGAGTCCTATTTATCTTTTGCAAGATTATAGTTCAATTTGCTGGATATGTAGCTTTATATAAGCACCTACCTGCATTATCGCCAGAAGTAGCAACCTGGTTTGGTTCAAGTTTAAATTTTCCCAATGTAACAGCTCCCGATTAATTATAAATTGGGTTATAAGACTACTTAACTAAATATATTATATAAAATCATTTTTTCCGGTGTTTTCCATCTCGATTTCTTAAATCTTTGCCACATTTATTACGCTATGTCAATCTATGCAATGTTTATCACAGTTTTGGTAAGTAATAATAATTCGATGAAGAAGTTCTTTAAACTAATCGGCATGTTTAAATGTATTTGCCGGCTTTTTTCATTTAGTATACTTTATTTAAGAATGTTCGGTCTTCAGGATCGTGATTATTATCCATACATAGTAATGTAATTTGCTTTCTGAATATCACAGTTTTTGTTTCGTTCGATTGTCAATCGCACCTGTTAAATACACCATGTTCAGTCAACGTATAAGTACGATCAAATATGCGTATTTCTACGTGATAAAAGTTCGGGATAAATTTCCACTTTGGATTTCTTAAAACCCCTTTTTATGCCAAGCATACCAATTGACCAAGCTAAACAAATGATTTCGCTTTATACCAGCAACAAGGCTTTAATTTTGAAAGAAGGTTATAATTTAAACATACTCGCCCTGTCAGAGACTTTTGACCGGGGCGACATCGACGAAATCCTGCAACAGCCAGATTGTGTTTCCTTTCGCATTTATTATGGCATGAGTAGCGATCTCAACATTCATGCGATTCTTGTTGGAGTTAACAGTGACGGAAATGACATCTTGAATGTAGAACCCCCGGTAATTAAAGAAGAAGGCCAAAGATGTCCGCCTTTTTGTAAATTAGACGCTGGTTTAAATAACCCATGATAATCAATTATGATCTGCTTCTAATCTTTAGTTATACAATTGCGCTGGCTGCAATAATTGGAATTTTTCGTTATAAGCAGATTTTAAAATCTTACCGGCCTTTTATTTTTTTTACCTGGCTTGCTTTATTGGGTGAAATTGTAAATCTGCTGTGCACGAAACTATTGCACAGTACGGCGGTTGACACAAACATTTATACGTTGATAGAGTTCGGAGTTTTACTTTGGCTGTTCGCTTGTTGGAACGGGACCTATGGAAGTTCAAAATTGTACTACTATCTTTTTGCTATAGGCACTCTTGTTTGGGTTATCGACAATTTAATGATTTATAACATACATAATGAAAATTCCATTTTCAGAATTTTTTATTCACTAGTACTAGTTTATTTAAGCATAGATCAAATCAATCAACTTCTATTTAACCGGGAAAGGAACATTGTATATAACAGTAAGTTCATAATATGCGCCGGGTTTATTATATATTTTAGCTATAAGGCAACGTTTGAGATTTTTTTTCTTGTTCATGTAAATTGGAGCCTTGATTTTTACAAAAAAATATTTACCGTTTTTGTATTTGTAAATTTGGTTAGTAATATTTTATATACACTTGCGGTCTTATGCATTCCGAAGAAGCAAAAGTTTATATTGCCCTACTAATTGCTGCTACGGTATTAGCGATTATTTTGGCTTTGTTCATCTTAGCTACGCTTAGGCAACAAAAAAAACACAGGCAACTGCAGCAGGAAAAAATAAATGCCGAGATAAAGGCGCTGGAAAACGAAAGACGACGCGTAGCAAGAGATTTGCATGATGAGGTGGCGGTCATCCTTTCAGTTGCTAAAGTAGAACTATCTGCTATAGAAGAAACTGACAAAACAAAAAGCAAGTCTCTTTTAAAAGCATGTAACTACATCGATGATGGTCTGGAAAAGATTCGTGCTATAGCAAGAGATCTTATGCCTGTAGCTTTGGAGAAAAAAGGATTGATTTCTGCCCTGGGTGATTTTTTTGAAAGTATTAATGACACGCAAACGCTGATTATTGAATATGATCTTCTTGGACTTGAGTTAAATCTGGTCGAAAGCGCTCAAATACACATTTATCGCATTGTACAAGAAATTATTCATAATAGTTTAAAATATTCAGGTGCATCAAAGATCTGGTTTGATCTTAAAAGGGAAACAGCTTCCATAGCGA
Organism: Parafilimonas sp.; assembly: GCA_035547495.1. Taxonomy (GTDB): domain Bacteria; phylum Bacteroidota; class Bacteroidia; order Chitinophagales; family Chitinophagaceae; genus Parafilimonas. Next base: position 5,231 of record DASZUY010000336.1, read on the forward strand.
TAGACATAAAGGATAATGGCAAAGGGTTTAATCAGGCAAAAGTGATTAAAGAGAACAACGGGCTTGGATTGCATAATATCTATAGCAGGGTTGAGCTATTGGGCGGAGATATGTATCTTGATACTGACGAGGAAAAAGGAGTGAATTATCACATAGAAATTCCAATAAAAAAGAGTTATGAGTAACACTATTAAAATGGTTATAGCCGATGACCATTCGGTGTATCTTGAAGGTCTGCATTCAATCCTTCATTCTGTTCCTGGTATCAGCATAGTTGCTGATGCAATTAACGGTGATGATCTCGTAAAAAAAGCCGCAAAGTTTCAACCAGACATTGTCCTAACGGATATTACGATGCCTGTTAAAAATGGTATCGTTGCTACCAGAGAACTACTTAAACATAATCCTGCAATCGGCGTAATTGCCTTGACAGTATCAGGGGAAGACACCAATATTGTTGACATGTTGGAAGCCGGGGCATCCGGATATTTACTTAAAAACTCTGCGAAGCAGGAAATTATTGAAGCCATACAAACCGTATATGGTCACGGTACTTACTATTGTAAAAACACTTCCAGGCAGCTGACCAAAATTATTTTGAAAAGCCGTTTCAATCCTTTCGAAAACGCAAATGCTATATTGAGCGACGTGGAGGTTCAAGTGATTAAGTTGATCTGCCAGGAAAAAACAAGTAAGGAAATAGCGCATGAAGTTCACCTGAGCGATCGTACGATAGAGGCCTGGCGTGCCAGGTTGCAGGAAAAACTGAAAGTTCGTGGCACTGCAGGTATCGTTGTTTATGCCATACGCAATGGCATTTTTAAGGTCGGAGATGATATGAAGTAAGCAAGCGGAGCATAATAACGTAATTCTACTTTCCTAAATTAGTATTTCTACGATGCGGTAAGATACAATCACCTGTTACTTTTACATCGATCGATTTTTTTATTTCCTTCTGAACACATTCGGCTAAGGTTATAATCTTTCAATCCTAAGCCTTTATTTGATTTACAGCATAATTTGAAACCGATTCGTAAAAAGGATTAGTATTTGTACTATCATTTCAATGTTATAAACCGCGCTATAATCCTCACCAGCTTGGTATAAACACGCATTAACAAATAGGCATAAGCACAATTTATAATTTGGCACTTAATTCGCGAAGTCATGTTGTTTCAAACGCAGAAAGCTGCGAAACTGAAAACCGCTTGGCGAGGAGCGCTCTGACGCTTCCGAACCTCACGGCATGTCGTTTGAATTTTCGCGCGGAAATTATTCAGGACGTTATATTAAAGCTCTCGCATCAACGCCCTTATACATAAAAAAGCACATAAGAACTATGCATAATATCATTTTCCATGACGAACAATTACCTCGGCGGTTAACTAAAAGGTTCGAGAGTTTGAGTTATTTACTCGAAATAACCACTGCTCCTGCTGAAACAGACAGTCTCTGGAACGTTATTAAAGAAAATGAAACCACTTCCATTGCGGAACGTCTTTTACAAGGCGAAAAATTTGTCTTCAGGGTAACAGGGATCGGGAAAACACCGGTTGTTGTACATAGTGAAGAACTTTTCGATAGTTGTCTTTGAGTGCCGCGAGAACCGCATGAATTATTTGCGTAATTTCTCAAGAGAAAATCATCATTGAAACTTTAGTATTTCCACTATAAAAACAAAGTACTTCTACTATTGATTTTTTCACTTTTTGAGCGTTACTTTCCGGTTGAGAACGAGTTTAGCAACGGAATGAGTTTATTTGAACAGCCTGTGAAATCTTCTTAAGCAAATTGACGACTTCTTGGTTAACCTAAAGACGGCTTATTCGTAGTAACGTAATTTATCGCATTGGGATTGAACAAAAGATTATCTGATTACGAGCCTGCATAAGAATTTTGAAGCTGTTCTCAAGTCTGATTTTATTGGAGATGCGAACGAATAACGAGCTCGCCCGATTAAGCCAATTACGCAGATATTGTTCAGCATTCAACGGTCCATAGTTGACGACTTTACGACATCGGCATCATGCCACCCCTAATTACACCATTTCATAGCGTTACAGATAAAAGAGTTTAGTAACTATATCCGGAAACGAATTTTCTGAAAATAAAACATGAATTATGTTACCGTTAGAGAAAGCAAATTCTGAAGAACACATTGTCAATATTCACAACTGTGACTTCTTTGGTAGGGATGGTATTCAAAACATTTTGAGAACAGCTTTGAGCAAAATAAGCGGGTAGGGAAATTTGAAGACAAAATTCTACCAAAATCCCTGTTGCCATCAGGAGCGATTCCCTCATCAAACAGGGCAGTTATATGCATTAAAGACCGGAGGATATCCAACCTGTTGCATCTTTTATCAAACAGACCTCACAAAAAACCAAATAACAATCACAACGGAATATGCCGAAAATCCGAACAAAGAGTAGGCAATAAAAAATTAAAAAATGGAAAACAAAAACGTCGATGTACAGCAAGAATTGCTTAAACATCTATCTAAAGCTAACCTTAGTAAGGAGAAATTAAGCAGCATCTCAAAAGCAATCGCTTCGGAGAACACAAAAGGGTTCAGGATAATTGACTGGCGATGGCTGGGTACTCCGGTGCAGGAGAGATTCGTTTTGGAAGGAGAACTTGAATTGCGAAACACTTCATTCCTGCAAAATCTCTATGGTGAAGACACGGTTAAAGAGATTAAGCTGCTACGAAAAGGTATTCCTGTTCATGATTTTTTCAATGTAGTTATTGAATTTGAAAACATAATCTAATGACAAGCAATTCCTGTTTAAAGGATCAGCAAACCCTACCAAAAAAAGGTAGGGTTTCGAGGGTCATACAGATTCACGCGAGTCTGAAGTGCAACCTTACCTGCAGCCATTGCTACTCAACTTCTTCGCCACAACATAAAGGCGGATTGGAAATAACTAAGCTAAAACATGTAATTGAACAACTTTCCACTGAAGGATACAATGTCATTTCACTTTCCGGAGGAGAACCGTTTCTTTACGATTCAATCGCTGAATTACTTGAGTATTCAAAGTCACTGCGATACTTCAATTCGGTTACAACCAATGCAATGCTTTTAAAATCGAATCGCGCAAGGCAGATAATGAAAAACATAGATCTTATGGCGATTAGCCTGGACGGTAAACCTGATCAGCATGACGCGATACGTAGTCACCAAGGCGCATTTAATAAAATGATCGAGGGCGTGCAAATTGTCAGAGACAATGTTCCAAATTTTGGATTCATTCATACGTTATTTCCTAATGGATGGCAAATCATGCCGTGGCTGACAGAGTTTGCGTTAGAACAAAAGGCTAAGTTGATGCAATTTCATCCGTTGGAAATGGCAGGAAGAGGAGCAAATTACCAAAGCAAAATTTGTTTTGATAGCATAAACGCTCACAAAATATACATCATTTTTTATTACCTAAAGCAGTATTATGCAAATGATATTTTGATGCAACTTGACCTCTTGCATCGAGACAATCTCCGCGACAATACCGATTTTTTCTTTCCTGAAAAGGACATCGATTGTTTAGATAACCGTAAAATGTCTTCCTTGTTTAAAGAATTGATTATTGATGAAGCAGGCGATATCATTCCTATATCTCACGGGTGTTCTAAATACTTTAAGATTGGCAACATAAATGACGATAAACCGGTTGTCGAAATGATTGAGAACTTTTTACAGTATAAGATGACCAAACTGATGGAATTGTATAACTCAACATATCAGGAAATTTTAGCGGATGAGAACCTGGAGCTATTTAACTGGAGTGAGATTATAATTCGAAAAAGTCAACATTACGGCATACATACGGATCGCATGGCTTCTCATGGATCTTCTGCAAAAAAAGAGAAGATTGAAGAAAGCTATTTGAATGTTGATATGTACCTATAGATGTTTGTCGGATTTCGATCGTGATCTTTTACCTGTTAGAAAGAATTTGCACATCCTGACATCACGGCGAAAGTGTGAACCGGTTCATCAAAAGCCTTGAATCTAATAATTGATAATGCTATAAACCTTCCAATTCAGTGTCATTACCAGAATGGCAAAAAGCTCATCATAAAACTTATTCATTACTTCTAAAACAACTAATTATGTTTACAACCAATGCTGAAAACGGATGCTCTGTTAAAGCATACCGTGGATCGCTTACGACAATGCTTTCGATGGACCTGGCTGAAAAGCCCCAGGAGGGTTCATTCGCCGGTTTTACGATTTATTATGTAAATCTAAAAGGTCAGCGAAATGCGATACAAAATTTATTGAATTTCCAGGGAGTGGAGCAATTGAGTGGCTCTGATATTGCACCGATACAGGCTTTTAAGTGGGTGCACTTCCCGGGTTCCTATCATCAGACAGGAATGCTTTCCGGGAAATATACTTATGAGGTAACGCCACGATATTTTGACAATAACCGGGCGCTTTTACCGATCGATGCTTCCAACACTGTTAAGGTAACGGGTGTGGAAGTAGACGATTATAGCGAGGGTAAATTTAGCATCGGTTTTACCAGGGCATTTGTAAAATCTCAAGCCTTCTCTAATCGTTACGGAGCAACGCAAAAACTTTTGCCGGGCAGTGGAGACTGGATATTTAATACAAATGAGAAAGCAGGTAACAATGCAAAGTATGGCGACTTTACCTATGAGGATATGTATGCATGGCTCGGTTTCAACGCAAGAACAATGATATACGGGTTACTGACTGAAGCGTTGCACAGCACCTCTATCACCGTGGACATGTTTGCTTATGATTTTAATGATCCTGTTATTGCAGACTTGTGTTTACAGCTTTCTGCAAAAGGAAGGATAAGGATCATTTTAGATAATGCAAATCTGCATATGGGAGGAAAGGAAGATGATTTTGAACAAAGGTTTAATGCAAAGGCAAGAAATGGTTCCGCAATCTACCGCTGTAAATTCGGAAGATACGCCCACTGCAAAGAGATAATTTTGAAAAAGAAAGGAGTTGCTTTTAAAGCGCTTACAGGCTCAACAAATTTCTCTTATACCGGATTATACGTTAATGCCAACCATGTTTTGTTGTTCGAAGAGCCCAACATCGCCAAATATTATGCTGACGTTTTTGATGTCTGCTGGCAAAATGGAAAAGCAGCCTCCTTCAGGAAAACCAATTTTGCGAATGGGCCAAAACAGTTTAAAGGAACTGACATACCTTCCACTGAAATTAACGTTTCGCCGCATACACAACAATATGCTGAGCAACTTATCGATGCAATTACTAGTGTTGTTACAAACAAACAAACAAGTTCAGTGATATTTTCAGTGATGGAGATGGGAAAGACAAGTACCGGCAGTTTAATACCCGCTTTGAGAGAACTGCACAAAAATGATTCGATATACACTTATGGAATTACTGACAACAGCAGCGGTGAAATTTCACTTTACAAACCGGGAAAAAAAGAGGGACTTTTGATTGATGCAAAGAAAGCAAACAGGGAATTACCGCCTCCGTTTAAAAAAGAATTTAGCCTGGGGCTGATGCATGCTATCCATCACAAGTTCGTAGTAACCGATTTTAATAAACCTGGCGCAAGAGTGTATTGTGGCTCCTCCAATCTTGCTCTCGGTGGTGAGCAGGAAAACGGAGATAATTTACTGTGTATTCAGGATACAGATGCCGCCACTGTCTTTGCTATTGAAGGACTAAGGTTAACCGATCATTATAACTATCGGTCACTAAATACTGCAGCAGATAAGAGCAAAGACCCGGTTATTACACCGGCAAAACTTGACGATACAGGTAAATGGGTCGAACGGTTTTATAATTCAAATGATATACGGTGTGTTGAAAGGAAATTGTTAGCTTGACTTACGCAGCATCGGTGATTTGATGCATTTAGCCCTCTATAACTGTTTTGCCAATTTTTCTCTTGCTTTATTTGCTTTTTAGATATAAGTAGCAAGGGGTACGCACTTAAAAATATAGGGTTCACGCGGTGAGCAACGAGTTTTTATCCTTTATAAATTAAGAGGAAGACGGCCAGCAGACTTACAATTATTTCGAAAAGAGAAGCCGATCTTGTAAAATAGCAGTGACTAATTGATGGCAATACCGGATTGAAATTATTGGTTGCCTGTAAAAAAAATAAACAAGTACCGGCAACAACATACTAGCGTGCCTATCAACTTTCTTAATGTTGTTGGTTCTTTAAAGCAATATCACCTGTCTTATCGTATGATGGAAGATGCCTTTGTTAGCAAGTTTCGCAGCCATAATTAAAAATGTTTATATCAATTAGCAACAACAAGAAAACGTTTTAAAAACCTTGTAACAATGATTATGCATATAGTTGATAACACTACTGTTTCTAGTCCTTAATCTGTTTCGCATTTAAACACCTTATTTTGACGCAACAATTGATAGCGTTGCCTATGATGACACAATAAAAATATTCAACTCATTGCCACACCATCGCAATTGCCCGGCGTAACTTGCTACCAATACTGCTTTTGGCGGCGGTTGAGTTGTATATGACTGTGCTACATGAATTTGTCCCTGTTGGACCTTTCCGTTTGCTTTATTTATCACACATTGAATACCATAGTATCACCTTGACAATTTTTCTTTTTGTCGTTTACTTTTGAATTTTTGCGATCACCTATTCTTTGAAAATCATTAAATAAATTCTTTCTCCATTTTTCTGATATTTTTAAATGCAGTAAGACGGCTTGAGAGTTCTCTCTTGGTTTCCTTATCGAAACTGTCGAGATAGCTTTCAGTTGTTTTTATATCTGTATGTCCAAGCGCTTCCTGTATGTATTCAGTGCTTGCACCTGATCGTTTTAATACGGTAGAAAACGAATGTCTTGCAACATATGTCGTTACCTTTTTTTGAATTCCTAAATTGTCTTTGATCCGTTTCATCCAATCATTAATAACACCAACAAAATTTTGAATAAGTTCATATTGTCGCAAAGGAGTTATTCCGCGTTCTAAAATTGGAAACATGTAATTGTTTGGAGACTTATCTTTATTGCCAAGGCGTTCAATAATTTCCCGCATTTCTTCATTAACAAAAATGGTTATCACTTTAGGCTCATTCCGCAGCGTGTTTTCTGTTTTTGCTCGTTCAAATGTGATAAACTCACCATCAAAATTTTTGTACCTAAGGTTGGCAATGTCTTTTGGATTTATACCATTGCCGAAATAACTAAACAGCCAATAATCTTTTGCTATCTGCTCATTAGGTGATTCAGCATTACATTTATAAAAGAATATTTTTTCGATGTCAGATAATTCGAGAGCTTTCTTCTTACCTGCAGACGTAGGAATTTTATATTTGCGTTTACCGAATGGATAACATTTTTCTCTTTTGATTAAACCTTCTTCGATAGCCTCATTAAAAATTGCTCTTAATGGTCGCAAGTAAATGCCAATCGTTGCCTTCGAAAGCTCTTGATTTTTCAGCCAATTTTCATATTCGATCAAGTATGAAGTGGTAATAACAGAAAAGGAAACATCACCTTTAAATTTTTTTAGTGATGTATAACTGCATTGATAACTCACAGCTGTACCTATTCTGTGTTCCCGTATTAATTTTTTGATGTACTCCAAGTATGAATAAGAAATGTGTCCCGGAGAGCCTATCTCTTCTAATAGAATTCGAAATTTTTTATGATAGGGCTCATAGTCAAACTCATCTTTGTCCACGGTAATAATATTACCAGGCTTTTGTTTCCTTTGTTTGACAAAGGAATTAACGTGAATAAATTTCTTTTCAAACTCTTCAAAACTGAATGGTTCTAAATTTTCAATAACAGCGGACGCTTCTTTTTCAATTTGTTTTAACTTGCTTTTTAAAGTTTTCAATTCGCTGCTAAGTCTAGGGGCTGATAATTTCTCCCACTCATTTTTTGCGGCATCAAATATTGTTTGATAAGATCTGGGTTCGCGTTGAAATATGACGCGAAGTTTTACAGGATATTTTCCTGATTGTTTCACCCTTCTTGTATCAAGGATGATAGAAAGTGTTGCTGACATAATTTATGATTTTACTTTTTCACTAATCTTCCTCACGTCATAAATCAATGCTCGATTTG
>DASZUY010000337.1:0-7537 GCA_035547495.1 Parafilimonas sp.
ACAAATGTTGTTTTATTAACACTGCGTATTCCGCTTGCTTATGTCTTCATACAGAAGTATGGCATTATTGGTCCCGCTTATGCAGAACTTATTTCGCAGGTGGTTTATAATTTTATTCGCTACGAATTTTTGCGAAGAAGATTTAAGATGCAACCATTCAACATGCAAACATTGATTACTGTTTTATTAGGTGTAGCAGCACTTGCCTTAACTTATTTTCTGTTTTATCAACTAGCAGGATGGATCGGCATCATAATTCGATCTGCATTATTCTCAGGAATTTTAATTGGCGGAATATTTTTATTTAAACTAACACCTGATGCTTTACAGTTAGTTGATGTTGCACGCAACCGTATTCAAAGCTGGAAAAAACAATAACGTGAATCGTGAATAATTTTTAGCTTATCAATATCGCACAAATAAATTTTTCATCTTGACAAAAAATTTCTAACCGTTTGTTACCTGCATAATTCTTTCAACGATTAATCAAACTATAGAAGCCAAACATTTTAAAATAAGGCAACAGCTATCTGCATAAAACGATTGCAGCAGGTAAAATTTAATCCCCTCTTACAAACAATAGCAAGATCAGTGCACGCTAACCATGCATTGACTGCTAAGAATTTTTTAATAAAATAATTTTTTCAAAATGAAATCGAATGATCAAAAAGGATTGCAGTTTAAAGTGCAGTTCGATGGAACACCAAATGAAGCTATAACTTACCAGGTTATAGTATTTGACAGAGACAAAAGATCTGTCTATGATTCCCCTGTGCGTAACGACCAATTTACACTTCCTTTTTCGCCGCAGGATTTAAAAGATAAACGCATATTTCTTGCGCCATATACTGAAGGAAGAAAAACTACAACTTCATTAAGCACACTTGAAAAAGGAAATGGCTTTGAAGTAAATCTTTCTAATGTAAATGCAAACGAGCCGGTACAAATCAGCAGCATTCCGCAATACATTTGGTGTTGGTGGCTTTATTGTTTTTGCCAGGTTCGTGGTCGCGTTTTTAACTGGTGCGGCAACGAATATTTGCCGGTGTATAAAGCAAGAGTGCACATCTGCGAAGTTGATCCCATCATCTGGTATCTTCAAAAACTTCCTGACTATGAAGTAGTGAAATTAAGAGATGATATTATCGATAGAATTATTCATTGGCACATTCCGGATCCAGCCCCTGATCCATTAAAAAATATTCGTGTAAATCCGGTTACGCAAATTTCATCAACCCAATTAAGCCACAACCAAAACATTCGCAGTAAACAATTCGATAGTGAAGCAATTACAAGCGCTGATAAAGCTATTGTTGCACCAACACTGCCTTATGAAAATCTTACTTCTTTTTATTCTGATTCTGCTAACCTAATAAGAAATTATTTGATTAGCAATTACAGAATTTTATATCCGTTTTGGTGCTGGTTGAATCCATGGTTTTTAAGATGCGATGAAATAGCAGTGCTTGAAACAGATGCGAATGGCTGGTTTAATACAACGATCTGGTATCAGTGCTGTGGAGATAAGCCGGATCTGTATTTCTGGGTTGAATATTATATTAATGGCGTTTGGACGACGGTTTATAATCCTGGCTTGCGTTGTGGCACGCATTGGGATTATGCATGCAATACAGAAGTGGATATTTATTTAAGTGATCAGCGCATACCTTGCCCGATTCCGCAACCAAACATTGGTTACAAAGATGTTTTTGTCTTTAGTATTGGTAATGATGTAAGCGTTACAAAAGTTTACCAGGATGGCACTATGAAAGGTCAGACAATGCCGGGAACACCGTTCGAAGAAGGATCACCTTTCGGCGGCAGCATTGAACCGCGTGTTTATTTCGGCAGTTATTTGTGCGATAGTGTTGATGGTGGTAACAACTATTTTTATAAATGGTCTTTCAGAAAAGAAGGTACATCATCATGGAATGAAATTATTACAGATACGTTCAGGCATTATCTTGTTGAAACAGTTGATGGGCCTACATTCCCGGTATATCGCATCGGTGCAAATGCTGATAAATTATATCAAATACTTCGTTATCATTTACCAATTGCACAAGGCGGCAATGATCTTTGGGTGGTTGACAGCAGAACCGATACGGCAAGCACAAAATTCATCACAACAGATTTAAACAGCGATGGCACAACAGATGATTTCAGCATAACAGATGGTGTGTACGAAATGAAAATGGAATTGTATAAATATGTTGCGGGCGTGGCAACGCGTGTTAACTGGACTGCGGAAGGAATTAATTTGTATGTTCCTGATCATACATTAAGTTCTCCGTTTGGTGATGTTACCATCAATCATGAAACAGACAACAGCATCATTAATCAATATAAATATTTTGAAGGCGGTGATCTGTTTGGTTTCACCATGAAAATTTTTGTTGATAATATGGCGCCGAATCTTTCGCTCGAAGATGTAAGCGTTACCAATGCTGATGCAACGACCGGCGTTGCCGGACCTTGCGGATTTATTGAGTTCAAAAACAGGAACACAAGCCTGGTTAATTTCAAATTCAATGCATCGCAGCAAAATAATTTCGCAACATTTGGTTTCGGAATTATAAAAGGAAATGGCAGCACAGATTCATTTAGTGCCGGTGACAGAGTTGGTGTTTCATCTACTCAGTTAAATCACAATGGTGTTCCTTCGGGCACAAATATCAATCTTGTTGGCAGCGATTATGAGCTGCATGTATCGCCAGATTTCTTGTTAGGTTCATGCGACAAAGCAGCGTTCCTTCAAAGCGTTTCTATTCATCCATTAGTGCAGGATGGTTATTCAAGATTGTACAGTGACTGGAGTTTATCAACAGCGTTTGCGTTAGAACATCATCATGCATAATAATTTTAGAAGTGAGATTTGATAATTTCTCACGTCTCACTTCTTTCTTTTCACTTTAAAAAAGATGTCTAACTTCATAATTGTATAACCATTTCATGACGCAATACATCTTTTATTTTGTTCTTTCAATATTAGCTGTTTGGCGAATCACACATTTATTCGGCAAAGAAGATGGACCTTTTGATTTTATATTTCTCATAAGAAAAAAAGCAGGAGCAGGTTTTTTCGGAAGCCTGCTCGATTGCTTTTATTGTTTGAGTATTTGGATTGCTTTGCCTTTTGGAATCTGGCTAGGCATAACGTGGTGGGAAAAAATTTTGATGTGGCTAGCTTTATCAGGCGCTGCCTGTTTACTTGAACAGGCAACGACTAAAAAGGACTCAGATAACACGCCAACTTACAACGAAGATTAACTTATAACATACAACTTATTACTTAAAACTTTTTATATGTGTAACTGCGGAAAAAAACGAACTGAACTGAAACAAAAACCGCATTCAGCTAATCAAATTAAAGTTGGAGTAACGCACCCACCAATACAAAACAGATCAGCAGTTTTATTTCAATACACCGGAAATTCCGGTTTGTCCGTTGTAGGAAATTTTACAAGAAAAACTTACCGGTTTAATTTCTCAGGAGATGTTCAATCAATCGACATGAATGATGCGAGGGCAATGACTTCAATTCCTGTTTTAAAAAGAATTGGTTGAATTATTTTTACTCGTTTGCAGGGAAGTATTGCTCGTAATTACTCTTCCCGCGCCGGCATATTTTTTACTCCAGTAAGGATCATTTAAATCGCTGATGGTAACGCCACTGCTGGTTGATGCATTCACAAATTTGTTATTTGCTATATATAAACCAACATGCGAAATATGTCTTCCGCTTTTAAAAAAAACAAGATCGCCTTCCTGCAGGTCATCATCTTTTATATGCGTTGAAAAATCGTATTGCTCCTGCGCGGTTCTCGGAACGTTTATGCCGTATACACTTTGCAACATGGCTTGTGTAAAAGCAGAACAATCGATGCAGTGCTCATCATCGCCACCCAAACAATAACGCGTTCCCCACCAGTGATCAATTTGCTGCAATAAAGGCAGATCATTTAATTGCTCAACCGGCACATCCATTTTTATAGCATACTTTATCTGCAGCCAATCTGCTTTTTCAATATTGAAATTGGAAGGTGCAATTTTATAATATTGCTGACTGGTTGGTTGTTCAAGTCTGTTATAAGTAAATTCATTGCCTTTTTTTTCACCGGGCGTAATACTTACATCATCTAAAAACTGCGGGTTCTTTTTCTTAATTGAAGTTGTATTACTACTGCGTGAAGTTGCAGGCTGCAAACTTTTACAACTACATAAAATTAACAGCAGGCAAATTGTTTGAGTTAATCTTATATTCATCGACGGGCGCAATATAAAAAGCAATTACAAGAACGATAAAATCGTGAAAAAGTTTTATGAATTTAATTAACAATATTCAAATGTGAAAAACAATGTGTGTTTCTTCAATCATTATTTAGGAAATTTGTCGTTGGTGAATTCTTCGTGCTTCTTTGTGTCTTTGCGACTTCCGTGGTTTAAATTGGTTGAAACACTAAGACACTAAAGCACTAAGTTTAAATCCTGTATCAGAAATCAAAAAATCAAAAATCAGAAATTAGAATGCAGTTTTCTCACTTACATGTTCATACACAATATTCATTGCTGGATGGTGCGGCAAGCATTGATTCATTATATAAAAAAGCGGCGGCAAACAACATGCCTGCGGTTGCTATAACAGATCATGGTAACATGTTTGGCGTGTTTGAATTTGTAAAGCAGGCATGGAACAATACACGTGTTGTTGGCACAGATGCAAACGGAAAAGAAATCAAAGAGCCTGTCATAAAACCAATTGTTGGTTGTGAATTTTATGTGGTTGAAGATAGATTTCGTAAATCATTTTCTAAAGAACAAAAAGATGAACGTTATCATCAAGTGTTGCTTGCAAAGAATAAAAAAGGATATGAAAATTTGATCAAGCTCACATCGCTCGGTTTTATCGAAGGTTATTACAGCAAGTATCCGCGTGTTGATAAAGGTTTGATTGAAAAATATCATGAAGGAATTATTGCCACAACATGTTGCATTGGTGCGTATGTGCCGCAGTCAATTTTGCATTTAAGTGAAGAAGCAGCTGAAAAAGAATTTCAGTGGTGGCATAATTTGTTTGGTGATGATTATTTCATAGAGTTGCAACGGCATGAAATAAAAGAGCAGGAAAAAATTAATGCAACGTTATTAAAGTTTGCAAAGAAATTTAATGTGCCTGTTATCGCAACAAACGATAGTCACTACACAGAAAAAGATGATTATAATGCGCATGATATTTTGCTTTGCATCAACACCGGTGAAAAGCAAAGTACGCCGGGCTTTGATGATTTTATAAATGATGAACTGCATGTAAAAAATCGCCGTTTTAAATTTCCAAACAGTAATTTTTATTTTAAGTCGCCAGACGAAATGCTGGATACATTTAAAGATGTTCCGCATGCATTAGATAACACAAATCTTATTGTTGACAGAGTTGAAACACTCAACTTAAAAAAAGACATTTTATTACCGGCATTTCCTATTCCGAAGGAATTTCAAACAAGCGATGACAGCAACATTAACCAATGGAATTTTTTAAAACATATTGCTTATGAAGGTGCACAAAAAAGATATGGCGAGATAAACGAGGAAGTGCGTGAACGTTTAGACTTTGAATTGTTCACGATAAAAACAATGGGCTTTGCCGGTTACTTTTTAATCGTAAGTGATTTTATAAAAGTTGGAAGGGAACGTGGAGTGTTTATTGGTCCTGGTCGTGGTTCTGCTGCAGGAAGTGTTGTTGCGTATTGCATCGGCATTACTAATATCGATCCCATAAAATATAATTTACTGTTTGAAAGATTTCTCAATCCAGACAGAAAATCAATGCCTGATATTGATACCGATTTTGATGATGAAGGCAGGCAAAAAGTGATAGATTATGTAGTTGAAAAATACGGCAAGAACCAGGTTGCACAAATCATTACATACGGCACAATGGCTGCCAAGATGAGTATTAAAGATGTGGCGCGTGTAATGGATTTACCGTTGGCAGAAAGTAATGCATTAACGAAAATGGTTCCTGACAGACCAGGAACATCACTCAAAAAAATTCTGAAATCAGATTTGAATGATGATGAGCATGGCGAAGAGATTGAAAACATTCGCAGGCTGCGTGAAATTTATAATGGCAACGATATGCGTGCACAGGTTTTGCATGAAGCAGAACGTTTGGAAGGAAGTGTGCGTAACACAGGAATTCATGCGGCGGGCATCATCATTGCACCAAAAGATTTAACTGAACTTATTCCCGTTGCTACTGCAAAAGATTCCGATTTGTGGGTTACACAAATTGAAGGAAGCACCATTGAAGAAGCCGGCGTATTAAAGATGGACTTTCTTGGTTTGCGCACTTTATCAATCTTAAAAACTGCATTGGAATTAATCAAACAAAATCATAATATAGATATTGATTTAGATAGTTTGCCGTTGGATGATGAAAAAACTTTTCAGTTATATCAACGTGGTGAAACAAATGCTACGTTTCAGTTTGAAAGTGCAGGCATGCAAAAATATTTGCGCGAATTAAAGCCTGATAAATTTGATGATTTGATTGCGATGAATGCGTTGTATCGCCCCGGACCAATGGCATACATTCCGCAATATGTTGCACGCAAACATAACCGCGATCTCGTTTGTTATGACTTGCCTGAAATGCAGGAATTTCTTGAAGAAACTTATGGCATTACAGTTTACCAGGAACAGGTGATGCTGCTTTCGCAAAAACTTGCAGGCTTTACAAAAGGCGAAGCAGACGTGTTGCGAAAAGCAATGGGCAAGAAAGATCGTAAGACGCTGGATAAAATGAAAGATAGTTTTATCAAAGGTGCGTCAGCAAAGGGTTTCAAGGCAGATGTGTTAGAAAAAATTTGGCGCGATTGGGAAGCGTTTGCGCAATATGCTTTTAATAAATCGCATGCAACCTGTTATGCTGTGGTTGCATATCAAACAGCTTATTTAAAAGCACATTATCCCGGAGAATACATGAGTGCAGTGTTGAACCATGCAGGTGCAATTGAAAAAATTACCTTCTTTATGGAAGAATGTAAACGCATGGGTTTGCATGTGCTTGGACCGGATATAAATGAATCGCTGAAAGGTTTTGCGGTAAATGCAAAAGGTGAGATACGGTTTGGTTTAGGTGGATTAAAAGGTGTTGGAGAAGCTGCAATTGAAAGCATTATTGCAGAGCGAAAAAAGAATGGATTCTATTCTGATATTTTTGATTTTATAAAACGTGTTAATCAACGCACCGTAAATAAAAAATCAATTGAAAGTTTAGCTAACTCCGGTGCATTTGATTGTTTTAAAGATGTGCATCGTGCACAATATTTTTATGCAATGCCGGGTGATACAACAACAGGTATTGAACGCATCATTCGCTTTGGAAATACTTTCCAGGCAAACAAACAAACACAAGCCAATACATTGTTTGGTGAATCTGTATTGCCTGCCATCGCCTCTCCTATTTTACCGAAGTGCAATGAATGGAGTTTAACTGAAAAACTCGACCGCGAAAAAGAAGTTACAGGCATGTTTA
>DASZUY010000338.1:0-6542 GCA_035547495.1 Parafilimonas sp.
TTGAAGAAGAAGTTCCTTTATGGTGGAGTCCTGACCCTCGTTTTGTTTTATTTCCTGATGAATTAAAAATAAGCAAGAGCATGCAACAGGTGCTCAAAAAAAATCAATTCGAATTCAAAATAAATTCTGCGTTTGAAGATACCATTCATCAATGCAAAACCGTTAAGCGGAAAGATGGCGGCGGCACATGGATTACAGACGAAGTTGAAAAAGCGTACATCAATCTTTATAAAAAAAATTATTGTGTAAGTGCAGAAGCATGGCATAAAAATATTTTAGTTGGGGGCTTATACGGTGTGCGAATAGGAAAAGTTTTTTTTGGTGAAAGCATGTTTAGTAATGTGCCGAATGCAAGCAAGTTTGCCTTTATTAAATATGTTGATGAGTTACAGAAACAAGATGTGCGGCTTATAGATTGCCAGGTTTATACAGAACACCTCGAAAGCTTTGGTGCAAAAATGATAAGCCGGGAAAACTTTATTCAATTATTAGATATATTGATAAAATAATTTGGTGTGCTTTATGTAGCATTGCAAATCCGGTGAAATACATTTTTAATTTAGCGACGATTACTTGCCTGCTCCTCATTTGCTTTGATGCGTCAGCTCAATTAAAGGATACTATTCACGAAACAAAAAGGAACAACATATTTCACTATGCTTTGGGTTTTATAAAAAGAAACAGTGCCGATACAAATACGCAACAGGGCTTATTAACAACAAAAAGTGAAGAAGTTTTTCGCCCATACGAAGGAAAAATTATCAGGCACATTTTTATTAATCAATATGGCTTTGAAAAGACTTTTACAGATACTACACAAAGAATAAATTATTCCGGAACAAGGCTGCTGAATAAATTGCATAAGAATACACGTGAGTGGGCAATACGCGATGCGTTATTCATAAAAGAAAATACAACTGTTGTTGCTTACAGGCTTGCTGATAATGAACGTTACCTGCGTTCTCTTGATTATATACAAGATGCGAGAATACTTATACAACCCGTTGATGGCGCAGCCGATTCTGTAGATGTATATGTAATTACAAAAGATCTTTTTAGTTTAAACGGTGAGGTAAACGACTTGAGCACCGGCAAATTCAGGGGAAAAATCGGTGATGTAAATCTATTAGGTGCCGCTCAAAATTTACAGGCAAACGTTTTACTTCAAAACTTGAGAAGCCCGGCGTTTGGTGCAGGTTTAATGTATACAAAGTACAATATAAAAAATAGTTTCATTGATGCTTCAGTAGGTTATAGTTCAATCAATCCTGATTTGCGTGACGGCACCGATGACGAACATGCAGCTGTTTTTACTTTGCAAAGAGATCTTATTTCCCAATACTCGCATGTTGCGGGCGGATTTACATTAGGTATGCATCAAACCTATAATAGTTACCTGCGGCCACCTGAAATTTTTTTTGATTATAAGTACACTGTGTTTGATGCCTGGATTGGTTACAACCTTGGTGTAAAAAAGTTTATTAAAGACGAAACACGAAAAGACAAACAGTTTATTGGTGTTCGTTATTTTAATAATCATTTTCAAAATTCGCCAATACAGGTTGATGATAAATTAAATTTTCGTTTTAATAACCAGGAAGCATGGCTTGCGCAGTTTACTTTTTTTAAACAGGAGTATTATAAAACAAATTACATTTATGGTTTTGGTACAACAGAAGATATTCCTTACGGATATAATGTTTCATTCACTTCCGGTTTTTATAAGCAGGCATATTTATCCAGACCTTATGCCGGTGTTGATGCAAATTTTTACAAAGTTTATCCTAAGGGTGATATAGTGCAATACTTTATCAGAACAGGAAGCTTTTGGGATAAAAAACAAATGGAAGACGCGCAGGTTTTGATTGGCGCATCGGGCTTTAGCAAGTTATTTTTATTTAGAAATTTTAAGTTAAGACAATATGAACAGTTATCATTTGCAAGACAATTTAATCGTGTTGGTCTTGATCCGTTAAGCATAGATAATTTTTTTGGTATAAGATATTTCAGAGATGATTCAGTAAGAGGTAACCAGCGCATATCATTACATTCGGAAACGATAAGCTTTATAAATTATAAACTTTTCGGGTTTAAATTTTCGCCGTTTGTTTTTACAGATATCAGTGGCTTAACACCTGAAAAAAACTTTCAAAAAACAGGATGGTATTATGGTGTTGGCGGTGGCTTAAGAATGCGAAATGAAAATCTTGTTTTTAAAACTGCAGAATTACGCATTGTATATTTTCCGCGTAAAGCAAATCAAACAAATTCTTTTGCCGCATTTTTCAGAATAAATATTCAATTCAGGTATAACAGTAATTATGTGCGAAAGCCAGACATTGTTCAACTAAATAACGATTATCAGAATAACGTTTTTTAGTTACGCAGGTTGTGGTTTATGTTGATGAGAAATTTTTGCTTTCTTTCTTCTTTTCAATTCACTTTTTATCAATAATAATTCACGGCTTGTTTGACCGTTGATGCTGCTGTTTTCCTGTGCGCGGCGCATCAAATATGGAATCACATCTCTTATCGGTCCAAAAGGTAAATATTTACTTACAGAGTATCCTGCTTTTGCAAGATTGAAAGTAATGTTATCACTCATTCCATACAATTGCGAAAAATGGATATGCTTATGGTTGTGCGGAATTCCTTTTGCATCAAGCAGCTCTGCAGCATGAAGATTACTGTATTCATTGTGCGTTGCAATTACAGTTGCTATTTCATCAATGTTATCAATGCAGTATTCAACAGCACTGTTGAAATCACCATCAGTAAAAGATTTATCTTGTTGTATGGGTGATGGATAACGCAGTTGCGCAGCTCTTGTTCTTTCTTTTTCCATGTATGCACCACGCACTAGCTTCACGCCTAACACAAAACCTCTTTGCTTTGCAATGTTGTGATACATTTTTAAAAAGCTCATTCTATCGTGTCGATAAAGTTGAATCGTGTTATATACAATGCATTTATCACGATTAAAAATTTCCATCATTTCAACAGAAAGCCTGTCGATGGGATCTTGAATCCAACTTTCTTCCGCATCAATTAAAACCCCGATATTTTTTTCAGCAGCCATTTCGCAGATATCATACATGCGTTCTTTAACGCGCTGCCATTTAGCATCTTCAATTTCATGATCATGCACACCGCTACGTAAACGTGGCGCAGAATTTAATGTTTCAAGCAAATTGAAACTCGCGATACCGGTAATTTTTACGCTTATGTATGGAATGTTTGACTGCGTAGCTGCGTATTCAATTACACGAATAAATTGATCTCTTGCTTTATCAAAATTCTCCTCTCCTTCTTTTGCTTCCACGCCATAGTCTAAAATAACATCAACGCCATACTCTCCTAATTTTTTTGCAATCACTGCTGTTTGCTCTAAAGTTTCTCCTCCAACAAATTGCTTGAAAATTGTTTTACGAATGGCACCATGTATGGGCAAACCGGTTTTCATTAGAAATGGAGTAAGGCGTACGCCAACTGCTGCAAACCATGAATAATTCATAGTGCCGAAAAGAAATCGGCCGGCTTGCAATTCCTTATTCGTTTTATAGGCAAAAGCGGTTTCTGTATTGTTGAATGAAAGACGCATATTCGGGCTTCAATTCTTGACTGCGAATATCGGCAAGTATAATGAAGTAAAAAAAATACCATTATAATAATGATATAAATAATTATTCAACTTACATTAATGAATGCGGGTTTGACCATTAGAAGTTTTATGATTAATAAAACAACTTAAAAAATTTTAAGCATTAAAAACACAACTAACTAGAATAAAAAACCCCGTTTCATCAACGAGGTTCTTTATAATTTGTCAGAAGAGACATTATTTCACTTCAACATCAGCGCCAGCTTCTTTCAACTTAGCTGCGATGTCTTCAGCTTCAGCTTTAGCAACACCTTCTTTTACAGGTTTCGGAGCGCCATCAACTAAATCTTTAGCTTCTTTCAAACCAAGACCAGTTAAGTCTTTCACGATTTTTACAACCTGTAATTTGTTAGCGCCACCGCTTTTCAAAATAACATCAAAAGCTGTTTTTTCTTCAGCAGCAGGTGCAGCAGCACCACCGCCACCAGCCGGACCAGCTACAGCAACTGCAGCAGCTGCAGGTTCAATGCCGTACTCTTCTTTAAGAATTTTTGCTAATTCATTTACCTCTTTTACGGTAAGGTTAACCAGTTGTTCTGCAAATGATTTTAAATCTGCCATGTTTCAAATTTTTGCCGCCTTCATTGCCTGTGCTCCGGCGGTTGATTATTAAAAAAATTTGTGTGTTTATCTCTTCAGGCTTGAGATAATTAATTTGAGAATTTGAAGATGTGTTAATTTGAAAATGACGAGAACATTATATTCATTTTCAAATTTTCAAATTGCTACATTTTCAAATTATGCTTGCGCTCTTTCTTCCAATGCTTTTACCAAACTTGCCAATTTACCACCGGCATTTAAGCCGCTGATAACATTCTTCGCAGGTGATTGCAACAACCCAATGATCTCACCGATAAGATCATTTTTACTTTTAAGTGTTTTTAATGTTTCCAACTGATCGTTGCCAACAAAAACATCGCTATCAATATACGCTGCTTTTAAAACAGGTTTTTCTGTTTTGCTTTCGCTGCGAAAAGTGCTAATGATTAATGCAGGTTCTTTAGGATTTTCGCTGAACATTAAAGCGGTTACACCATTTAAGCTGTCGTACATGCCACTGTATCTTTCGGCATCAATACTTTCAAGCGCTTTGCGAATGAGCGTGTTTTTTGCCACTTTCATTTCAACATTTTTATTGAAACAAATACGGCGCAGTTTACCAACCTGGTCAACAGTTAATGCTTCTGTGTTGGTAACATAGAAGTTATTATATTGATTGAATTTCTCTTTCAGAGCTTCAATTACTTCTTGTTTTTGTTCTTTGTTCATAAACTTTTTTTATTCCTTATAAGTAAGGATTAGTGAACAGATTTTGTATCAACAGTAATACCGGGGCTCATTGAGCTGGCAAGGCTTACACCTTTAATGTAAATTCCTTTTGCTGATGATGGTTTTAATTTAACAATTGTATTGATGAGTTCCTGCCCGTTTGCAGCAATTTTTTCAGGCGTGAAAGATACACGACCAATTGATGCATGAACGATTCCTGCTTTGTCAACTTTGAAAGCGATCTTACCACCTTTTACTTCAGTGATAGCGGCTGCAACATCGTTGGTAACAGTACCGGTTTTAGGATTCGGCATCAAATTGCGTGGACCTAAAATTTTACCAAGCTTACCAATCTTAGGCATTACAGAAGGCGTTGCAATGATCACATCAACATCCGTCCAGCCACCTTCAATTTTTTGTACATATTCATCTAACCCAACAAAATCAGCACCTGCACTTTTTGCAGCTTCTTCTTTATCTGGTGTACAAAGCACTAATACTTTTTTTGTTTTACCGGTACCATGCGGAAGACTTACTGTACCGCGAACCTGCTGATCTGCTTTTTTAGGATCAACGCCTAAACGAATATGCAAATCAACCGACGCATCAAATTTTGTAGTATTGATTTCTTTAACCAATGCTGATGCATCCTTTAAATTATATAATTTGTTTTTATCGATTTTAGCTTCTGCTAATTTTCTTCTTTTTGAAAGCTTTGCCATTTTAATAAGTTTAGTTGTGATTAATTGTTCCAGGGTGCTGTGCCTTCAACATTTAAACCCATGCTGCGGGCAGTACCGGCAACCATCTTCATCGCACTTTCAACAGTAAAGCAATTCAGGTCAGGCATTTTGTCTTTAGCGATAGCTTCAACTTGTGCCCACGTTACTTTACCAACTTTGTTGCGGTTGCTTTCTTTGGAACCTTTCTGAATTTTGGCAGCTTCTAAAAGTTGTACAGAAGCGGGAGGTGTTTTGATAACGAAGTCGAAAGACTTGTCAGTATAAACTGTGATGAGAACAGGAAGTACTTTTCCTATTTTGTCTTGTGTGCGGGCATTGAACTGTTTGCAAAATTCCATGATGTTCACGCCCTTTGAGCCGAGTGCCGGACCTACCGGAGGCGCAGGATTTGCCTGACCGCCTTTCACCTGCAGCTTTACAAAGCCGGAGATTTCTTTAGCCATTTTTTTAATTTTATTGGTTCAAACGTCTTCCAAAATTTTATTGGTCGACTCCCAAGTTTATCCCGATTTAATTCGGGAATGATAATTCTAAAAGAACTTTTGGGGCGGCAAAGATAATGGAATGCAATGGAATAGAGAAAGAATTAAGAATTCTTTTTTCATTTGAGCAGCACCGTTAAGTGTTTGCCATCTGATCAAAACAATATCAATTTGTTTTTTGCAGTTTTAAAAACATTTGAGACGATATATTTGCAACCTATGAAAAACAAGGCTCTTCTAATTGCTGTGTTTGTTGTATTTAACATTGTTTGCAAAGCGCAGGACAGTATCTCATTTAAAATGCATTTCTTGCCGCTACACAAATACGAACAAACGGTTACTCAGCAATTAAAATCAATAACAACTTTTTTCGCCAGCGATTCTGTG